>NZ_JNAA01000114.1:0-25568 GCF_000696055.1 Exiguobacterium sp. AB2 | reverse complement strand
CGCAANCGTTTTTATTGTGACCGCTCCATCGCGACCGTGAACGAGTAGGCGTCGCCACGGAACAACGAGCGACTATATTCGAACATGTCTCCGCTATCGAGGTACGTCCGTTGATCGATTAAGAGCACCGGTGCCCCCGGCTCAATCGTCAAGAGTTCGGCTTCTTCCTCACCGGCACTTCGGGCTTCAAGCGTCTGCGTCGCATTTTTCAAATGGAGCCCTGCTTGCTCGGCATATTCATAGATTGACCCGGTGGCGTCCTCTTTCGTCAACTCGGGTAATAAGGAGACAGGGATGTAGGCCGTCTCGAGGGCGAGCACTTGCTCGTCGGCCAAGCGAAGGCGTTTCATCTCGTACACCGGGGTGTCGAGCGCGACGCTCAAGCGACGTGATACTTTATACGGGGCCGGAATCGTTTGGAACGAGAGCAGGCGTGAATACGGCCGCATGCCGCGGTGTTTGATTTCTTCGGTGAAACTCGTCAAACCGGAGAGTGTCATCGAGATTTTGTTCGTCGCGACGAACGTGCCGCGCCCTTTTTGGCGATGGAGATAGCCGTCATTGACCAAGTTTTTGATCGCTTGGCGGACGGTCATCCGGCTGACATCGTACGTCTCGGAAAACTCGCGTTCGGACGGGATGAGATCACCGGGTTGCAGAAACCCGTCATCTATTTGTTGCTTTAAATAAGATTCGATTTGATAATAAATAGGAAGCGGGGATTTTTTATCAATCTGTAACATCTCAATCGCTCCTGACTCATAAGGATTATGACTTATTATAGACCAAATCAAACTAGTTGTCTGAACACATTATAGAGAAAAGAGGTTCTACTTATGACCGGATGGGAATTTGAAACGATGGTAACGGCAAAAAGCCAAGACGAGCGTGGCCATTGGATCGCGCTTGAAGAGACGCACTTTTATGCGGAAGGCGGCGGACAACCGGCTGATGCCGGAACAATCGCGGACGAAGCGGTACACGATGTTCAACAAATCGACGGCGTCGTGTGGCATTTGCTAGAGCGACCGATTGAAGTCGGTACAGCAGTGACTGCACAAGTCGACGTAGCGACACGTCGCGACCACTCCATCCAACATACGGCGCAACACGTGTTGACGGCCATCCTTGAAGACCGATACGGCATCGAGACGCTCAGTTTCGGTATCGGAACCGATGACGCCTCGATTGAGATTGGGACGCATGCGTTCGACTGGTCGCAAATCGAGCAACTCGAGCAAGACGTGGCGACGGTCATTTACGAAAACCGTCCGATTCACATCCGTCAGCTTGATGTTAGTGAAGTGGATCAGACGAAGTTGCGAAAGCCGACGGACCGGACCGGGATGATTCGCATCGTTGAAGTCGAGGGTCTTGACTATAACGCATGCGGCGGGACTCATGTCGCATCGACCGGACAACTCGGTTTCGTACACGTGACGGCTTTGAAAAAAGTCCGAGGGAACGTCCGTTTGACATACGTTGCCGGTCGGCGGGCAATCCGGGAAACTCAATCGGCACGCACAGCACTTCGGACGGTCCATCAGACGTTGTCGACGACGAACGAGACCGTCGCGGCCCGCGTCCTTGAAGAACGGAACGCTCGGATTGAGCGTGAGAAAGAAGTGAAGGCGCTTGAGGCCCGGGTCGCCAAGGCGAAAGTGGCCGCCTTCTTACAAGAAGACAATTACGTGATCACACATATCGGCAAGACCGAAGGCGAGACGCTCACAACGATGATTATCGAACGGATCGCCGCGACCGGACGGATTGCCGTCGGGGCCAATCATACGGCCCAAAAGTTGATTCTCATGCATGACGGGACGCACGACATCGCCATCGGAAAGTTTTTGAAACGGGCGCTCGACGACCTCGGGATTGGCCGAGGCGGTGGCAGCCATAAACAAGCGCAGGCACGATTCGAGTCGGTGCTCGACTTAGAGAAGGCGACGGCAGAAGTCGTCAAACGTTTACAGGAAGGGGTCGTCTCATGTTGATAGTGAAGCACGGTCAGACAGACAAGTTGATTGAACAAGCGCGACACGTCCGAGAAGTCGTCTTCATCGAAGAGCAAGGCATCGACCCGGCACTCGAATATGATGAACTCGACCCGGTCTGTGTCCACGTCGTCGGAACGGTCGAAGACGTTCCGGTAACGACGGCCCGGCTGCGGCTGGTTGAAGACGGCGTCGGGAAAGTCGAACGCGTCGCGACATTGAAGACGGCGCGCGGGAATGGGTATGCCCAGGAAGTCATGTTCGAGATTGAGCGCGTCGCGAACAGCAAAGGCATCCATACGCTGAAGCTCGGGGCTCAACTGACGGCGCTCCCGTTCTACGAGCGGCTCGGGTATGAGGCGTATGGCGACGAGTTTTTAGATGCGAATATCCCGCACCGGATGATGAAAAAGACGTGGTAATGCTTTTTAGAAATTTTCCTTTTTTCTAAAAAAAGGTTGGCAAGTCGTTTTTCATTTGTTATAACTAAAACTAACAACTGACAGATAGAGGTTGCGAATGACATGAGTAAGCTTGATCGAGACGGACGCATTCCGGATCGGGCCGAAAGGGGAATTTCGCCGAAGTCGACGTTCGCATGCGTACGAACGAAGGCTGGGGTAGTCGTGAATAACGCCTACACTGCCATGGATGAAATGCCATGGAGCGCTATCTACGGAACGATTCTTTAATCGTTTTTCAACTGCGCGTACAAGCGGCAGGCCGTAGGGAGAGTGCTTCCTACCGGTCTGCCGCTTTTTCTGTTGGTGGACATCATGAAAGTGGGGAACTTGATGACAACCGTATTAAAATTTGGAGGCAGCTCCGTTGCCACAATCGAACAGATTCAGGCAATTTCTGAATACTTGCAAACCCGAGCTGAGGCCGGTGAGAAGCTCGTCGTCGTCGTATCGGCGATGGGTAAGACGACGGATTCGCTCTTGTCACTCGCGAAGCAAATCACGGAACGGCCGACGATTCGAGAACTCGATCGCTTGCTCGCCGTCGGAGAAGAACAGACGATCAGCCTGCTGAGCATCGCCTTGAACTCACGCGGCGTCGCGGCCATCTCGCTGACAGGACAACAGGCCGGCATCGACACGATGGGCATCCATACGAAAAGTAAGATTAAGGCAATCCGTAAAGAAGTGCTCGAAGAGAAACTACGGACGTACGACGTCGTCATCGTCGCCGGTTTCCAAGGCGTCAACGAGTTCGGTGACGTCACGACGCTTGGCCGTGGCGGCTCGGACACGACGGCCGTCGCTTTAGCGGCCGTCCTTAGCAAACGCTGTGAGATTTACACAGACGTTGCCGGCGTCTATACGGCCGACCCACGCATCCATAAAGAAGCGCGCCGGTTGGACACCGTCTCTTACGACGAGATGATGGAGATGAGCGCGCTCGGCTCGAAAGTGATGGAAATGCGCAGCGTCGAGCTCGCAAAAAAATACGATGTGAACATTTTTGTAGGAAAGACGCTTGCGAGCGAAGGAGGAACGTGGATTATGGATATGACCCAAGCAATGGAACAAAAAGCGGTGACGAGCGTGAGCGTCGTGAAAAACGTGCTCAGCGTCTCGATTAAACACATCCCGCATTCGGTGGCGGGGGTTGCCGATATTTTCGAGAAATTGTCACAACGCCATGTCAATATCGATATGATCAGTCAGACGGCGTTCGACGGGGAAGTATTCCTCACGTTCACGTGCCCGCTCGATGAAGAGGCGTTCCTTGAAGAAGCGCTCGCCGAGTTGACGGAATCGTTCCCGCAAATCAAGATTGACCGCCATACCGAGCATGCGAAAATCTCGGTCGTCGGGATCGGGATGCGCGACGCGACGGGTGTCGCCTCTGAATTGTTCGCGACGTTCCGTGAGAGCGGCATCCCGTTCTACCAGGTCACGACTTCCGAAATCAGCATCTCATACACGATTAACGAACAAGACGTCGAAGCAGCCGTCGCGGCCATCGCGACACGCTTCAAATTATAAGGAGGACGCGACATGTATAACGTAGCCGTCGTCGGCGCGACCGGTGCCGTCGGCCAAAAGATGATTGACGTATTGACAGAATATGAATTCCCGATTAGCGAGCTGTTGCTTTACGCGTCGGCCCGCTCGGCCGGGAAAACAGTGACCGTGAACGGCCAGGACGTCGTCATCCGAGAACTCTCGGACGCGATTTACGCGGACCCGATTGACATCGCGCTCTTCTCGGCCGGTGGGAGCTTGAGTGAACAGTATGCGCCTCGCTTGAGCAAACAAGGGGTCATCGTCATCGACAACTCGAGCGCGTTCCGGATGCAGGCGGACATTCCGCTTATCGTCCCGGAAGTGAACCGTGTCGAGCTGAGCCCGGAGAAAACGCTCATCGCCAACCCGAACTGTTCGACGATTCAATCGGTCGTCGCGCTCGCCCCGCTCGCTGAAGTATACGGCTTGACGCGCGTCGCCTATACATCGTATCAAGCGGTCTCAGGGTCGGGCCAAAAAGGGATTGAAGATTTAGAGCGCGGAAGCCGCGGGGAAGAACCACAAAACTACCCGTATCCGATTTACGATAACGTGTTGCCGCATATCGACGTCTTTTTAGACAACGGTTATACGAAAGAAGAACAGAAGATGATTGACGAGACGCGCAAAATCTTGAACGCACCGAACCTCGGTGTCACGGCTACGTGTGTCCGTGTCCCGGTCCGTAATAGCCACGCCGTCTCGATCACGGTGACGCTCGACCGTGCGGCGACGCTCGCTGAAGTGAAAGCGGTGCTCAGTGACGCACCGGGCATCGTCCTTATGGACAACCCGAGTGAGCTTGTCTATCCGACACCGCTCGATGCGAACGGGACGGACGACGTCTACATCGGACGCGTCCGCGTCGACGAGTCGCAACCGAACACGTTCCATCTCTGGTGCGTCGCCGATAACGTTCGAAAAGGTGCCGCGGCGAACGCTGTCCAAATCGCCCAATGCATGATTGGCCAGACCGCCACAAAATAAGGAGGAGATCATATGTTCACAGGAGTCGCAACTGCACTCGCCACACCGTTTCAACAAGACGGGTCGCTAAACCTTCCCGCATGGGAAGCGTTGATTGAAGAACAAATCCAAGAAGGGGTGAGCGGGCTTGTCATCGGAGGCACGACAGGTGAAGGAATGACGATCACGGACGCAGAGTTCGAGACGCTCCTTACGAAAGCGATCGCCGTCGCACAAGGACGTGCCGTCATCATCGCCGGCACCGGGTCGAACAACACGGCGCTCAGCATCGAAAAGACGAAGCGTGCCGCTGAACTCGGCGCTGAGATGGCGATGGTCGTCACACCGTACTACAACAAGTCGACGCAAGCCGGACTCATCGCGCACTTCACAGCGATCGCGGACGCGTCACCGATTCCGCTCATGCTTTACAACGTGCCGTCACGCACCGGTGTCGCCCTCGAACCGGCGACGGTCGGGGAACTCGCTGACCATCCGCGCATCGCTGCGCTCAAAGAAGCGAGCGGGGATATCTCGGTCATGGCCCAAATGATGGCCCACTTACCGGAAGGCTTCCCGGTCTATTGCGGCAATGACGATCAAATCTTGCCGTACATGGCATGGGGCGCACAAGGCGTCGTCTCGGTCCTCTCAAACGTCTATCCGGGTGCGACCGTCGCACTCGCCGAGGCGCTCCTTGCCGGAGACTTGGAAACGGCACGCAAGTGGCAAATTCGTTTGCTTCCAGTCATCGATGAACTGTTCGCGGAAGTGAACCCGATTCCGGTCAAAGCCGCACTCAATGCGCGCGGCTTCGGCTTCGGTGAACCACGTCTCCCGCTCGTCCCGATGAGCGCGACGGCCGAGGCACGGTTGTTATCGGCAATGGAGCAGTTCAACGAGGTGAGACAGTGAACTTACTCATTCATGGATACGGGGCGATGGGTCAAATCGTCGAAGAAGTCGCCCATACACAAAACTTGAACGTCGCCGCCATCGTCTCACCGGCGGGTGGTGAACATCCGACGTCACTCCGAGACGTCGAGGCGGACATCGATGTCGTCATCGACTTCTCGAACCCGGCGCTGTTAGATGACGTGCTCGCTTACGGAAAAGCGAATAAAGTCCCGCTCGTTATCGCGACGACCGGCTTCTCGGAAGCCGAGCTCGCGAAAATCGAGGAAGCGTCACGCGAGATTCCAATCTTCCAGTCGTATAACACGTCTTATGGAATCGCGCTGTTAAAACAGTTATTAGACCAGCTCGTCCCGCTCACGCTCGGTTATGACATCGAAGTGATTGAGGCGCACCACCGGAAGAAAGTCGACGCACCAAGCGGGACGGCGGAGTTGCTCGCCCGTGCCATCGAAGCGAAACGTGACGTCACACCGGTATATGACCGGACGCCACGACGTGAGGCGCGGGAAGCAAACGAGCTCGGCATGCACTCGGTGCGTGGCGGCACGATTTTCGGTGAACACACCGTCCTCTTTGCCGGGGACGATGAAATGCTCGAATTGAAACACACGGCCCTGTCGAAACGCGTCTTCGCGAACGGGGCACTCGCCGCGGCGGCGACGATTCTCGACCGCCCGGCCGGACTTTACAATTTAACGAACCTATACGAGGAGGCTACTCATGTTACTCACAAACGCTTATGAAATCGCGCAATACATTAAAGATGCCAAGAAAGAAACGCCAGTCAAACTATACGTCAACGGTCAATTGGCCGGTCTCACGATCGAGGACGCGAAAGCGTTCGGATCGGATGAGTCGAAGCTGTTCTTGACGACAGCAGAACGTGCGGCGGCATTCCTTGAAACGAACGCCGCGGTCATCACGGACTCGCACCTCGAGTTTGACCGCCGCAACAGTGCCGTCCCAATGCTCGATACGACTCAACTCAATGCGCGCATCGAGCCAGGTTCGTTCATCCGTGACCACGTTCAAATCGGAAACAATGCCGTCGTCATGATGGGTGCGGTCGTCAACATCGGAGCCGTCATCGGTGACGGTTCGATGGTCGACATGAACGCCGTCATCGGCGCCCGTGGGACCCTCGGGAAAAACGTCCACCTCGGAGCCGGCGCAGTTGTCGCAGGCGTCCTTGAACCACCTTCAAAAGACCCGGTCATCATCGAAGACGGTGTCATGATCGGTGCGAACGCGGTCATCTTGGAGGGCGTCCGTGTCGGAGAGAACGCGGTCGTCGCAGCCGGTAGTGTCGTCACACAAGACGTACCGCCAGGCGTCGTCGTCGCCGGTACGCCTGCCCGCATCATTAAGCAAAAAGATGAAAAAACAGCAGAAAAAACACAACTTGTTGATGACTTACGCTCCCTGTAACGTATAATAGACAGAAAATATCAAAAATGAATGGGAGAGTTGAACGATGGAACAGTATGGACAATGGATGTGGCAAGACGGAGCTTGGATCGAGCCGACGGATGCGAACACGAGCATCATGACGCACGCGATTCACTATGGCAGCGGCTTTTTTGAAGGGATTCGGGCGTATCACACAGAGGAAGGCCCGGCCATCTTCCGACTCCGCGAACATTTAGAGCGACTCGTGCGTTCATGTGCGTACTATCATGTCGACTTACCTTATACGGTCGATGAGCTCGAGCAAGCGACAATCGAATTGATTGAGCGCAATGGATTCGAAGCTTGTTACATCCGCCCATTCGTTTTCCTCGGCACACCTTGGCAGGCACTCATGCCGACACAGGAAACGAAAGTACATGTCGCGATCTCGTGCTGGCCGCTCGGCGAGTATTTCAGCAAGACGGTCGGCATCCGGGCGAAAGTCGCTTCGTATCGTCGCGTATCTTCGACGATGATGCCGATGCAGGCAAAAGCGGCGGCCAACTATATGAACTCGCAACTCCTTAAAGGGGAGGCGGTACGAGACGGTTACGATGAAGCGATCGCTCTCGACATGAACGGGAACGTCAGCGAGGCGAGCGTCGCCAACATCTTCCTCGTCAAAGGGAAAAAGATTTTCACACCGTCACTCGACTGTTCGGTGCTTGACGGCATCACGCGTCAAACGGTGATCGACCTTGCCCGTGAAGAAGGGTTCGAAGTCATCGAACGTCATATCGGACGGGACGAGCTCTATGTCGCGGATGAGATTTTCTTGACAGGTACAGCGGCTGAAGTGACGAGTGTCATCGAAGTCGACAACATTTCAATCGGAGGCGGCGTGCAGACGGTCGCAACGAACATGCTCACCCGTTATCGTGAAGCGGTGACGGGGCAAATCGAGCACCGTCGTGACTGGGTCACGTTCGTCAAAGCAGCAGTGAAAGAGTAAAGGAGTTTTTGTATGGGAGTCACAATTGACTTGAATGCGATTCGCGAAAACAAACGTCGGATTGAGGCGCTCGGCCGACCGGTGTTCGCCGTCGTGAAAAACAACGCCTATAATTTAGGGATGAAGCCAGTTGTGACGACGCTGTACGAAGAAGGGGTACGTCACTTTATGGTGACGACGCTCGATGAGGCGACGGAAGTCCGGTCAAGCGCACCGGATGCCCGCGTGCTCGTCATGAATCCTGTCTATGAGTGGACGAGTGTGCACGAGCAACAGCTTGACGTCGCCATCGGTTCCTACGACTGGCTCGTCGCACAGCGCAGTCAATTGGACGGCGTTCGTCTTCATTTGAAGCTAGACGTCGGCATGAACCGTTTCGGTGCGAAGACGTATGACGAAGCGCTCGCCATTCTCGCGTATTGCCAAGACGAAGGGCTTGACCTCGTCGGATTATGCACACACTTTCCGCTCGCCGATGCGGACAATGCAGAAATTGAGCATAGCGTCCACGTGGAACGGTTCGCCGACTGGTCGACGCGACTGATGGAACGGCAAACGTTTGAAGTGGTGCACGCGGCCAATAGCGCGGCCACGCTCCAAGCCGACCCGCGCCTCGGTCACTGCACACACGTCCGCGTCGGCATCTTTTTATACGGTTACTCTTCCGTCGAACCGGTCGACTGGCTCATTCCGGCCTTTCGTTGGGAAACGGAAGTCATCGCGATCCATGACATTGAAGCGGGGGCGCACGTCGGATATGGGACGGGTTACACGGCTGAATCGAGAGAGCGTATCGCCGTGCTCCCAATCGGCTATGGGGACGGGCTCATGCGGGCCCGGCGCCATTTACCGGTCCACATTCAGGAGAAGGCGTTCCCGTTCGTGAGCAACATCTTTATGAGTCACAGCTTTTTACGCGTTGATGCGTCGGTTCAAATCGGGGACCGTGTCGAATTGTACGGGAACACGACGAAAATCGACGACATCACGCGGACGGGTTATGCGAATAACTCGGAACAATTATGCGCACGCTCATGGCGTGTCCCGCATCGCTATGAAGGAGGAAATGTATGTACACCACCAACCAATCAGTTTGTATGATCGAGGGCGTGTCCGTTCGTGAACTTCAAGCGACATATGGGACGCCGCTCTATATCATGAGCGAACCGGAACTCGAGAGCCGCCTCGGCCTTGTCCGGAGCGCATTTTTAGACAAATATCCGAACACGTATGCGCTCTATGCGTCAAAAGCGATGTCAATCGCGGCCGTGTACGAGAAAGTGATGGCGGCTGGTCTAAGCATCGACGTCGTCTCGCGCGGCGAGATGTTCGTCGCCCTTCATGCGGGTGTCCCGGCCGACCGGATTCACGTCCACGGGTCGAACAAGACGGTACAGGATATCACGTTCGCGCTTGAGCACGGCATCACCCATTTCACAATCGATAACATGCGGGAAATCGGGTTGCTCTCGGGCCTTGCCACGCAGCACGGTGTTGACGTCGACGTCTTGCTCCGCATCGTCCCACAAGTCGTCGGAGGCGCCCACGAGGCGATTCAGACGGGTGGAGTCGACACGAAGTTTGGCTTCCCGACACATGACGACACGTATTTAGAAGCGGTCCGAGCGACACTTCAAGCGGATCGTCTTCGTCTGCAAGGCATCCATTGCCACGTCGGGTCACAGATTCAAGAGCCGACGCTGTTCATCAACACGGTGAAGACGATGGTCAACTTCATCGAGACGATTCGTCAACAGACGGGCTTCACAGCCGACGTGT
Source organism: Exiguobacterium sp. AB2 (assembly GCF_000696055.1). Classification (NCBI taxonomy): domain Bacteria; kingdom Bacillati; phylum Bacillota; class Bacilli; order Caryophanales; genus Exiguobacterium; species Exiguobacterium sp. AB2. Next base: position 15,492 of record NZ_JNAA01000114.1, on the reverse strand, counting down.
TGAATATCGGGGGCGGCTTTGGTGTCGCTTATCTCGAGTCGGACGATCCGCTCGACTTTGCCGACACGATGACGCAAGTGATGGATACGCTCATCGCGGAAGTGAACCGCTTCGGATTGCCGCTCCCGAAAATCGGGATCGAGCCGGGCCGCTGGCTCGTCGCCAACGCCGGGGCGACGCTGTATGAAGTCGGGACGGTGAAAGAAGTGAGCGGTGTCCGCACGTACGTCTCGGTCGATGGCGGGATGACGGATAACATCCGTCCCGCTCTTTATGACGCCGAATATGACGTCATTGCGGCGACACGGATGAATGAAGAAAAGACGCTCGAAGCGAAGATCGTCGGCGCATGTTGCGAGTCGGGGGATATCATCTCGAACCGTTCACTCATCCCGCCGGTCGAGGCAGGGGATTTGCTCCTCGTCAAAGCGACGGGCGCCTATAACTTCTCGATGGCGAGCAACTATAACCAAATGCTTCGCCCGGCCGTCGTCTTCGTGAAAGACGGGGCACATCGTCTCGTCGTCCGCAGACAGACGCTCGAAGATCTGGTCGTGTGTGAAGTCGTCGGACAATCATCGTAAGGATAGCCAGAAAAGGGATTCAGTCATGCGACTGAATCCCTTTTCGTGTCAACAACCATCTGTCAGGTTAATCGAGTTGTGCGTTCACTTCTGCTTCATATCGTTCCACAAGTTTGTTGTTGTCCGTCGTACCGTATTTCTTTTCTAAGACCGGGATGAGACGTAACCAAATCGTATTCTTTTCATAAAGGTCTCGGTCAAACTGATGATTCAACGCTTGAAGGGATAAACCAAGGGCGCTCGCGTAGGCGAGGTGATTTGGTAAATCACTCTGGTCCGGACCTTGTTGAATGAATCGGTCAATCTCGTCTTCGGTTACGTGAATGTTGTACGTTTCTCTTGCGACCGTCTTCCATGAGACATCTTGTTCCATCGCTTCAGTCGAGAGTGCGATGACTTGCGCGTCTGTTAAGTCGGTTTCATAGTACAGCTTCTCTTCTGCCAACGTCCGAATGACCCACTTCCGTAACGGCTCCTCGACGTCGAACTGGTTTGCTTCGACGAGCACGTCATCAAACAGTTTCTTATAGTCGTCGAACGTGAAATTGTCTACGATTTGGCGCTGTTCTTCTTCACTTTTCATTTCAATCGTTTCAGGCTGAGAGGCCGCGGACTGACATGCTGCTGTGAAGATGGCGAGTGAGAGCGTACATAATAGCAATGATTTGAACCGTGCGGTCATGACGATCCTCTCCTTATCTGTTTGTTCGTTCATGGCGGTTGTTTCGACGAATGGAGCATGAGAGCGATTCACTACTATATACTCGCTAAATAGCCATCAGGTTCCTTTTATCTTCGGTCAAATCGCTACACATGAGAACGATTTTCAATTATGATGAAACAGATAGTAGAGGGGGTATTGACATGATTGAAAAGACAGCGGGACAACAGTTGATTGAATCGCGGCGGACGATTCGGATGTTTACGGAAGGTGAACTCGACACGGCCGAGTTGTATGAACTTTTGACATCGGCCCATCAAGCGCCGTTTCATAATAAAGTCGAACCGTGGAACGTCTATTTGTTCAACGGAGACGGGAAAGACGTGTTACTGTCCGCGCTCGAGCCAGCGTTTGAAGACGGACCGGAGTCGAAGCGGGAAAAGATTGCCGGACGGATCCGTAATGCGGCTGCCTGCATCTACGTGACGACGAAGCCGTTCGAGACGGAGAAAGACAAGAAGGATGCGTTGCTCGCGACGGCGACGTTTATCCAGAACTTCCATCTGCTCTGTAGCGAGCGAGACATCGGCCTCGTCTGGCGGACGGGCGGTATCTTTGAGGATGCGCGCCTGCAAGACATGATCGGGGCGGAAGGAGAGACGTTCGTCGGGTTGCTCCAACTCGGGCGATTCGAGGACGTCCCACCAAAGAAACGTCGTCAGTCGGTTGACAGTTGCCTCACGATTTTTGAATAAAGAAAAGCTCGAGCGGAGACCAGTGTCTACGCTCGAGCTTTTCGTCTATGCAAGTTATTTTTTTAATTTATTTGCGAGCCAGTCTTGAATGACGTTTGCTGGAATCATTATGATCACGTTCCCCCGGTTTTGATTTCTTCCTCTATACTATTATCCGATTGGATCCGTTCCCAAACCTCTCGATGTGCGCGTTGCAACGTATCATCGAACGAATCCTCGACATGAAGACAATAGCTTGGGTTAATGGACGAAGCGTACAAGTCTAACATGAGTTGAGCGTGGTTGAGATGCATACAATTGGCTCCTTTCGACACGTCGGCTTGACTACATCCTCAGTATACAAAGGAATCATGAAGAAAATTCAGGGGAATCGTTAACAATTTATGAATCTTGTAAACGCTTTCGCAAACTTTCTTTACGTTTGATCGGTTCGCACGTCGTCAAATACTGCTCTGCTCGTTTGGCGTACTTGTTGACCGTCCGCTCCATGATAAAGCGATCTTCATCGTTCAGCGGTCGGACGACTTTTGCAGGTACCCCCATGACCATGACCCCTTCTGGGATTTGCATGTTCGGCGTGACGAGCGCACCGGCTGCGACGAATGAACCTTTCCCGACCTTGGCCCCATCGAGGACGGTCGCGTGCATCCCGATGAGACAACCTTCTTCAATCTCACAACCGTGAATCATCGCCATGTGTCCGATGGAGACACGGTCGTGAATGATTGTCGGTGAGCCTTCGTATTGATGGACCATCGAACCGTCCTGGATGTTGACGTACGAACCGATTTGAATCGGACCTTCGTCCCCGCGGATGACCGTATTGAACCAAACCCCAGAATGGGCCCCGATCGTGACGTCGCCGATGACATGAGCACCGGGAGCGACGAAGACCGTCGCGTCGACGTTTGGAAGTAAATCACCTAATTTGTACTGCATATGTGTAACCCCTTTCAAACAGATATGCTCTTATTGTCGCACAACTTGAAAAAGAAATTGCGCCGAAAAGATTTTTCTTGTTAAGATAGATAAAATACGTTGAAAAAAGGAGACACACAGATGGAAAAACAACATTTGATTGACATCGCCGCGAAGAAAAAGAAAGCAGCGGTCGTCTTTAAGGATGTGGCGGTCATCGACGTGTATAGCCGTGAGACGATTCGCACCGATGTCGCAATCGACGCGGGATACATCGTGGCCATCGGGGAAGGCTACGAAGGAGAGACGGAATACCATGACCCGTCATGGACGCTCGCACCGACGTTTATCGATTCACACGTCCACATCGAGTCATCGATGGTGCCGCCACACGAGTTCGCGAAAGCCGTCCTGCCGCTCGGCGTCGCAACGGTCATCGCGGACCCACATGAGATTGCGAACGTGAACGGGGCGCTCGGGATTGAATATATGTTGGCTGACGCGAAAGGACTCCCACTCGACGTCCGGATGATGCTCCCGAGCTGTGTGCCGGCGACGCCGTTCGAACATGCGGGCGCAAAACTTTATGCGGAGGACTTGGCCCCGTTTTTAGGCGATCCGGGCGTGCACGGCCTCGGCGAAGTGATGGATTATCCATCGGTCGAGGCCGGGAGCGTAGACATGCTCCAAAAAATCGCGCAGACGGAGGCGGTCGGGAAAGTCGTCGACGGTCACGCATCCGGTCTCGGTCCTGACCAACTGAACGTCTACCGGACGGCCGGGATTATGACGGACCACGAGTGTACGACGGCCGAAGAGGCGCTCGAGCGGGTTCGCCGCGGATTTTACGTTCAAATTCGGGAAGGTTCGGTCGCCCGGAACGTCGAGAAGGTGAGCCGGGCCATCACGGAAAGTAACGCCCATCGCTTCTTGTTCTGTACCGACGACAAGCATTTGGACGACCTCGTCGCCGAAGGTGGGATCGACTACAACATTCGGATGGCGATCAAACAAGGCGTCAAACCGGAGACGGCGTATGCTGTGGCGAGTCTACATGCGGCCGAGGCTTACGGGTTGAACGACATCGGGGCCATCGCGCCTGGGAAGAAGGCGAACTTTGTCATCTTGTCAGACGTCCAATCGGTAAAAATCGAAACCGTCTATGTGAACGGCGAAGTCGTTGCCCGTGAAGGCAAAGCGACGTTCGAAGCGAACGGGATTGAAGTGCCGAAACCGATGAAAGGGGAGTTGAGACTTCCGGCGTTGATGAGTGAATCGTTCCGGTTACCTGTCAAAGAAGAGGCGGTCGACGTGATTCAAGTGTTGCCGAACAGTCTGTTGACGAAACGGGAGCGCCTCGTCTTCAGTCCAGACGAATCCGGGGCAGACCTCGACCAAGACATCGCCACGCTCGCCGTCATCGAGCGACATCACGGCACGGGGCATATGGCACTCGCGCCGGTCACAGGCTTCGGTTTGAAACGAGGCGCGCTTGCCGCCACGGTGGCCCACGATAGCCATAACCTCGTCATCGCCGGCGTCAGTCCGAACGACATGTTGCTCGCGGCCGAGACGCTCGAGAAGGTCGGTGGTGGCGTCGTCGCAGTATCAGAAGGGGAAGTGCTTGCGGTCTTGCCACTCGAGATTGGTGGACTCATGACGAAGCGTCCTTACGCTGAAGTGGCGGACGTGCTCGAACAGTTGAACGACGCGCTCGACGTCGTCGGGGCGCATCGTCATTTTAATCCGTATTTGACGATGTCGTTCCTCGCGCTTCCGGTCATCCCAGACCTGAAATTGACGGACATGGGACTATTCGATGTGACGACGTTCTCATTCATCGAGTCATGAGTCGGTCTAACGTATGATTTTTGTTAAGAACGGCTCGGAACGATTGAACGGTTTCCGGTAAGTTGGTATAGTTACAACAAGTTTCATCGGTTCAAATTGAAAGGGGGGATATCACAGATGGAACAAGTTGCTTATAACCGGTCGTATGATGAACATGAGGATTTGATCAATTCTGTATATCGTGCCTTCAAAGACCGATATGAAGAATTGCCGGACGAGACGCGGACGAAACGTCGATTACGCCGTCTCATCCTCTTGACGATTAAAGAGCAAACGTCGTCACATGCCGAGCGGTTCGTGTTGTATCATTTCTTTAGCGATTTCTTTAAAGCGGTCGAGGCAAATGACCAAGAAGCACTCGCTGTATTGAAACAAATCATCCGTGACGAAAAATAAGTGTTGAAATGTGTCATGGACCTATGATAATTTAGACGTAACTTTTAAATGAATATTCGTGCTATCGATGAGGTAGAGGTGCGATGCTGATGAGTATGTAGTCGGAGGATGACAACGATGAAGGCTACAAAAAGGCAGAATCGCCGAAGTGCAACACCCATGGTCTATGGGGTTGTGCTGGGCTGACGGGGAATACGCGTCAGACTGCCATACATATTTACGTATGGAGCGCTCCAAGTCGGCTAAGAAAGACGGAACATCCAGCGAGGGTGTCGGCTTTGTTGCCGATGCCCTCGCTTTGCGTTTTTTTAAGCATAGGGGGGCCTCATCTCAAACAGAAGAGGAGGAAATCAGTATGGTAGATTATTCAACTTCGGTACTATCACTCGTACCGGCTTTACTCGCCATTATTATGGCCATCACAACACGGAAAGTCATTCCGTCGCTTGGCGTCGGGATTATCGCAGGGGTATTGCTCTTGCATAACTTCAATCCGCTCGACTCGATCTCATACTTATGGTCAAACGTTCTCGCCTTGTTCTGGTCGGACGGCGAGTTGAATGAGTGGAACGTGCTCTTGATCGCGTTCTTGCTCTTACTCGGTATTTTGTCGTCAATCATTCAAACGTCAGGCGGAGCCCGGGCGTTCGGTGAGTGGGCGGCTGCAAACGTCAAGACGGCACGCGGCGCACGCCTCGTCCCGTTCGGACTCGGGATTTTGATTTTTATTGATGATTACTTTAACAGTTTGGCTGTCGGTAACATCAGTCGTCCGCTAACGGACCGGAAAAAAGTCTCACGTGCGAAACTCGCGTATACGATCGACTCGACTGCCGCACCGGTCTGCGTCATCAGCCCGCTCTCGAGTTGGGGAGCTTATATCATCGCCATCATCGCAGGTATTCTGGCGAAGTATTCGATTGATAGCTACTCATCGTTCTCGGCGTTCATCCAAATCATCCCGATGAACTTCTATGCCATCTTCGCATTGCTCTTGACAGGCTATGTCGCCTTCACAGGTCTCGCGATCGGACCGATGCGTACACATGAGCTACGTGCCCTTCAAGGAGAGCTCTACGATTCATCGAAAGGCGCACCGATGGGGATGAGTGAAGATATTAAAGAACACGATGGCGGGAAAGTCCGCGACTTGATTGTGCCCATCATCGTGTTGATCATTGCCACTGTCTCAGCCATGTTGTACACAGGCGGACAAGCGCTTGCTGCCGATGGTCAAGCGTTCTCGCTCCTCGGTGCGTTCGAGTCGACAGATGTGACACGGTCACTCGTGACCGGTGCCGTCATCAGCTTGCTCGTTGCGCTCTTGCTTTTAATCGGCCGTAAGATTCCGGCTGGTGACTATGGACGCGCGACATGGGGCGGAATTCGCGCCATGTGGCCAGCCGTGCTCATCTTATTGTTTGCTTGGACGATTATCGCCGTCATCGGTGACATGAAGACAGGCGACTATTTGGCAAGTTTCGTTACGGATTCGATTTCACCATCTTACTTGCCGTTCCTCTTGTTCATGATCGCCGGTCTCATGGCGTTCTCGACAGGAACGAGCTGGGGGACGTTCGGTCTCATGCTTCCAATCGGAGCCGATTTGATTATGGCGGTCGAGCCGGAGCTCTTGCTTCCGACACTTGCGGCTGTTCTTGCCGGAGCGGTATTCGGAGACCACTGTTCACCAATCTCGGATACGACGATTCTCAGCTCGACGGGTGCCGGGTCGCACCATATCGACCACGTGTTGACGCAACTTCCATACGCATTGATTTCAGCCGGCGTGGCAGCTGTCGGATACTTGATGCTCGGTGTCTCGGGCTCGATGTGGATTGGCTTCTTTGCCGCCTTGGTGACGTTCGTCGTGGCGGTCATCATTGCACAAATCATTTCTAAACGCGGACGCGTACCAGCCGATATGCGAGCTGAACGCGAAGCGTAAGATCAGGCAGGCATGTCCCGATGGACATGCCTGTTTTTTGTCGTGATCCATTAAAAAACCCTCCCACGAAAGTGGGAGGGAAGTCGATTAGTTTACGTCTAACCATTTGAAGCTTGCGTCAGCTCCGAACGGGTGGCGGTACATGTTCTTAATGTTCGTACGTTCGAGGTACGCCTCACCTTTTTGATAGATCGGTGCGATGGCGAAGTCATCTTCAAGCAAGATGCGTTCTGCTTCTTGCATCGTCTCCCAACGTTTCATCTCATCGGCTTCTTTCTTCGCTTCTTGAACGAGTTTGTCATATTCCTCGTTCGAGTACTCCATCCGGTTGAACGGACCGTCTGTGACCCACATGTCGAGATACGTCATTGGATCCTGATAGTCTGGCCCCCAACCGGCAGCAGAGACGTCATAGTCGCCCGCACCCTCGAGCTCGAGGAAGTTTTTGAACGGTTGTTGCTTAATGTTAAGCGTAAGTCCTGGCAAGTTCTTCTCGAGCTCACCTTTGATGAACTCGTTCACTTTTTTGAACGCTTCTTCGTCACGTGAGAGGAACTCAAGTTCGACTGTCTCGACACCAAGTTCAGACAATCCTTTTTCCCACGCCGCTTTCGCTTCGTCGACGTTATAGCTGAGGAGGTCCGGATACTTCTCGCGGAAGTCGGCACCGTCAGACGTGTACGTGAAGTCTTTCGCGACGATGAAGTTCGCTGGCTGTGAACCGTCCGTCAAGATGACGTCGGTGACGCCTTGTTTGTCGAACCCTTTTGCGAGCGCCTCGCGGATGTTGACGTTTTGGAGCGCCTCGTTCTTTTGGTTGAAGCGCAAGAAGTTGATGCGTGCGTCAGCACGCGTCTTGAACTCGTCGCTGTCTTGGAATTGCGGTACGAATTCAGATGAGAGGAGCGTATAGTCCGCCTCCTCTGATTCGAACAAGTTGACGCCTGTCGAGACATCTTTCACGACTTTGACGTTGATCGTCTCCATCTTCACGTTGTCTGCATCCCAATAGTCCGGGTTTTTCTTATATACCCAGCCCGTATTGTCTTGCCAGCTCTCGAGCACGTAAGGACCGTTATAGAGTGTCTTGTCGACAGAAGTCGCGAACGCTTCGCCTTGTTCTTCGACGAATTCTTGTTTTTGTGGCATATACGTCGGGAAGCCAGTCAGCCCGAGGAAGTAAGGAGCCGGTGCTTCCAATGTAACTTCGAGTGTCTTCTCGTCAACGGCTTTGACACCGAGGTCGTCGACGTCGGCTTCTCCTGCGAGAATGCTGTTGGCGTTTTTCAAGTCTTGCAAGATGTAGGCGTACTCGGCACCCGTCTCAGGGTTCAAGGCGCGTTTCCATGAGTAAACGAAATCGTCGGCCGTAATCGGTGAGCCGTCAGACCAGTTGGCGTCACGTAATTTGAATGTGTATGTAAGGCCGTCCTCTGACACGTCGACATCTTCTGCGATCCCTGGTGTCGGTTGGTTGTTCTCATCGAGTCGATACAGTCCCTCGAAGACGTTGTTCGTTACGATGATTGACGTTGAATCCGTCGTCAGCGTCGGGTCAAGCTGTGGCAAGTCCGTCGCCGAAACGAGTGTGATTTCTTTTTTCGCGTCGCCTGATGAAGAACCTTCAGAAGAGCTTGATGATTCTTCGCCGCCTCCGCAAGCTGCTGTGGCGAGTAATGCGACTCCCGATAAAGCTAACCATTTCTTGTTGCGCATTGTGATTCCTCCCGAAAATTCTGATTGTTTCGAATATAGTGTTTATTAAACTACAATTATTATGAATACGCAATTTATTTTTCTTAATTATTCGAAAATATAAACATTAGTGAAATACCTATCAAACGACCCTTTTATTCAGTAGAATGGAAAAATCGTCGGATGATTATACGCTATGCATGTATAGTTATTCGTCAGACGTCAAAGCAAGTGGAGGTCGTTTTGAATGAAGTCACAGACAGCCGGAATCGGCTTTTTTGGTCTCGCAGCAATGGTCGTTGGTACGATGATTGGCGGCGGGGCGTTTAATTTACCAGGTGCGATGGCGCAAGGGGCAGGGGTCGGATCCGTTTTGATTGGGTGGTCGATTACCGGGCTCGGCATGATCATGCTGGCGTTCGTCTTTCAATTTTTAGCGAATCTGCGTCCGGAACTCGACGGTGGGATTTATGCGTATGCGAAGGAGGGCTTCGGTCGCTTCATCGGATTCAACAGCGGTTGGGGCTACTGGATGTCCGCCTGGATCGGCACGGTCGCGAACATCACCCTCATCTTCAGCACGCTCAGCTACTTCTTCCCCATCTTTTCGGCTGAGCATCGAACGTTTCGGTTGCTGATGAGCGCACTCCTCATCTGGGGATTGTTTTGGTTGATTCGGAGGGGGATGCGCGAGGCCGCGCTCCTGAATATCGTCACGACGATCGCCAAGCTCGTGCCGCTCTTCCTCTTCATCATCTTGATTTTGTTCGCGTTTCGGATTGAGACGTTCCAAATCGATTTTTGGGGAAGCGATGGCTTCAGCTGGTCGCACGTGTTTCCTCAAGTCAAATCAACGATGCTCGTCACACTTTGGGCGTTCGTCGGGATTGAAGGGGCGGTCGTCCTCTCGTCTCGTGCGCGCCATAAGCGCGATGTCGGACGGGCGACGGTCATCGGACTCGTCGGGACGCTTCTCATCTATATGATGATTTCGATTTTCTCATTCGGGGTGATGACGCAAGAACAGCTAGCGGCGCTCCCGGAACCGTCGATGGCGTACGTGCTCGAGGCGGTCGTCGGTCCGATTGGCGCGACGTTCATCAACATCGGCCTACTCGTTTCACTTGGGGGTGCCCTACTCGGTTGGACGATTTTAGCGACCGAAATCTCTTATGTGGCGAGCCGGGACGGGGTGTTCCCGCGCGTGTTCAATCGATTGAATCGAAATGAGACGCCTGTGAACGCGCTGTTCATCACGCAACTGTTCACTCAAATCGTGACGGTCATCGCGCTTTTCTCCGAACAGACGTATTTGGTACTGTCGAGCATCGCCGGAATCGCGGCGCTCGTCCCTTACTTGTTCTCGGCGCTATTTGGATGGAAAGAAGCACGGCGCATGCACGCGCGCCGCATGCTCGTCGTGTCAGGCATCGCCTCGCTGTACGCCGCTTGGTTGCTCTATGCGTCTGGCATCGAGTACGTCCTCATCGCGATGATTTTATACGCACCAGGGATCTTCGTGTTCATGGTGGCGGAACGGGAGCAGGGACGTCCGTTTCTCAGCCGGATGCAATATGCGATTGCCGTCCTGATTCTCCTCGCCGCCACGTATGGCGTGTATGGGCTGTTGACGGCGACGATTGCGCTATAACTAAAAATCACTGACCGCGTTGGTCAGTGATTTTTTTCGTTCTTCTGGTGCGTCAACAGTTCGATGACGCGTTCAGGCGGCATCGGTTTGGCGTATAAGAACCCCTGGAACGAGTCGCAGTCGGTCGTTCGCAAATGGTCGAGCATCTCTTCATCCTCGACGCCTTCTGCAACGACATGAAGGTTCAAGCTCTTACCGAGGTGGACGATGACATCGATTAAGTGTGATTTTGAAGCGAGCCAATCGTCTAAAAAGACTTTGTCGATTTTCAGCTCGTCGACTGGGAACGACTTCAAGTATTGGAGCGAAGAGAAGCCGGTACCGAAGTCATCGATTGACAAGCGGTAGTCGAGACGTTTGATTTGATTCATCCGGGCGATGATCTCCTCGGTCTGCTGCATGACAAGACTTTCCGTGATTTCGAGAATCATGTCCGTCGGATTCAAATGCAGCTGTTGTTTAATGTTTCGAAGTGTATTGATGAAGCTCTCGCTTCGGAATTGGTTCGGCGAGATGTTGACGGCCATCGACAACGAATGGTCGACGAGCGGTTGCCACACCTTCAACTGTTTCGCCGCTTCTAAGATGACCCAGTTGTTGATCGGAACGATGAGCGCCATCTCTTCGGCGAGCGGGATGAACTCGGACGGCGGGATTTGGCCGAGCTCGTCGTGATGCCAGCGCAGCAACGCCTCGAATCCGATGAGTCGATCCGTCTTCAACTCATACTTCGGTTGATACTCTAGATAGAAATGTTTTTCTTCAAGCGCTTGATAGAGTGCTTTTTCAATATGGATTTGACGTGAGAACGCGTCGTCCATGTCTTTCGTGACGAATTGGATCGTTCCGACCCCGATTCGCTTGCCTTTGAACAAGGCGCTTTCCGCCCGGGCGTACAACTCTTCGAGTGAGTTCGTCGCGGACGGGTAGAACACACAACCGATTGAAATCGACAGCATGATCGAATGATGATAGATGCGGAACGGGCGTTGTAGCTCATATTGCAACTGACGCAACAACCGGAATACATCCTCTTTCGATTGCTCCAAGAACAAGACGCCGAACAAGCCGCCAGACGGATGGAACATGACGCTCGTGTCCGGGAGGTGACGAGAGGCACGCTCTTTGATTTGAAGCAACAGTTCGTTACCGACGCGAGAGCCGAACGATTCATTGATGATTTTGAAGCGATCAATATCGAACAGGGCGATATGGACGATTCCTTCGGATTGATCAGCGAGCTGAAGGATGTCGCGATATTCGCGCAACCAGCCTTTCTTGTTCAGTAGGCCGGTCAAGTCGTTGTGATACGCCAAATACTCGACTTCACGTTCGAGCCGTTTCTTGTCGGAGACGTCGAAGCCGAACGCCGTATATTGGAGCACCTCGCCCTGTTCACTTAAAATCGGGACGACGGTCAAATTGAGCCAACAGACGTTCGTCGTATGCCGTTTCGATTGAATCGGCATCTCCCCGTGCCAAATCCGGTCAGAGGAAAGGGCTGCGCGCACCGTATCGGCGATGGGCGCTTTCTCATGCATTGGATGCACGAGATCGAACCAGTCTAGGCCGATGAAGCGATGCTCCGATTCACCGATCAATTCACAGAGCATAGGATTGACAGCCGTGATTCTCCCGTCGGCATCGGCGGATAAGTAATATGTCGTCTGTTCAATCATCGCTTGGAAGTGATGCAACAAGTTGAACTGTTCGGTACTGATGAGCGGACCGAATCCTTTCGGTAAAAAGGCAAGGAAGTAGCCGGTATAGCCGGCGATGGCGAATGATTGCAAATAAGCGGTCGCATAGACGAGTGACCCGTCTTTATGTTGAAACGGCGTCATCGCCGTCGTCGAGAACGGATATTGGAGGAGCAGGGGTGCCCACGTTTCGAGCGCACTGTCTAACTGTTCGACGACAGGCAACGCTTGGTGGAGCACCTCGTCCCGTTCCCATCCGAACAGCGCTGTCGCATGTTCGTTCCAAAGTAGGACGTCGCCGCCGAGATCGATATAACAGCACGGGATTGACAGCGCATCGATGAACGCATCAATCGGCAAGTCACGTAAAGAAGCCACACGAATTCCTCCCATCCTCATCAAATGAATCATAGTCTACGTTCAGTGTACCTTATTTTCCCAACCCGAGGAATGGGCAAGTTCGCCGTTGTCAAAAGAAAGACGGTCATCATATACTGAAAGAGTAAGAACGACTTTTTAGAACAAGGGGGAAATCAAATGTCAAAGACACAAGATGTGATTGAATTGACAGAGAAGTTCGGGGCGCACAACTATCATCCGCTCCCAATCGTCATCTCGGAGGCGAAAGGGATTTGGGTGACGGATCCAGAGGGGAACCGTTACATGGATATGTTGAGCGCTTATTCGGCTGTCAACCAGGGGCATTGTCATCCGAAAATCATTCAAGCACTTAAAGATCAAGCAGACAAAATCACGTTGACGTCACGGGCGTTTTACAATGACCAACTCGGCCGTTTTTACGAAAAAGTGGTAACGCTTACAAATAAACAGATGGTGTTACCGATGAACACGGGCGCTGAGGCGGTCGAGACAGCCGTCAAAGCGGCGCGGCGCTGGGCGTATGAAGTGAAACAGATTCCAGGACGGGCAGAGATTATCGTCTGCTCCGGAAACTTCCACGGACGGACGATGGCGGCTGTATCGATGTCGACAGAGGCCGAATATCAGCGTGGGTTCGGCCCGCTCTTGCCAGGATTCAAAGTCGTCCCATACGGTGACATCGAAGCGTTTGAAGCGGCGTTGACGGAAAACACAGCGGCGTTCATCGTCGAACCGATTCAAGGAGAAGCCGGTATCATCATCCCGCCGGAAGGCTATTTGAAGCGTGCGAGCGAGCTGTGCCGTGAGCAGAACGTCTTGTTCGTCGCCGATGAGATTCAATCTGGCCTCGGTCGTTCTGGAAAATGGTTCGCCATCGAGTGGGAAGGTGTCGAGCCAGATATGTTCATCCTTGGAAAAGCGTTAGGAGGCGGCGTATTCCCGGTTTCGTGTGTCGCGGCCAATGAAGACGTGCTCAGCGTGTTCAGCCCAGGGTCACACGGTTCGACGTTCGGTGGAAACCCACTCGCAGCGGCCGTCTCGATTGCATCGCTTGAAGTGCTCGAAGAAGAGAAACTTCCAGAGCGTTCGCTCGAACTCGGCACGTACTTCATGGACCGCTTGAAGTCAATCGACAACCCGTTGATTAAAGAAGTGCGCGGACGCGGACTGTTTATCGGGATCGAATTGACCGAGGCGGCCCGTCCGTACTGTGAGGCACTGAAAGAGCGTGGGCTGTTATGTAAAGAGACACACGAGACGGTCATTCGCCTCGCGCCTCCGCTCGTGATCACGAAGGAAGAGCTCGACGAAGCGTTCGAGGCCATTTCGGCCGTGTTCGCTCCAGCGGCTATTTCATAAACAGGCCCATTTTGTTATAATTTAGGAAGCAATCAGACACCTGCCGCAAATAACGGCAGGTGTTTTCATTAGGGAGGAACAGCGATGCTGTATGTATACGTTGGACTGGCCGGTGCGCTCGGGGCGTTGCTTCGCTATGAGATTGGCGTTGGCGTGCATAACGTTTATGGCGGGTCGTTTCCGTTTGAGACGCTCGCGGTCAATTTGATTGGAAGTTTTGTGCTCGGTTGGCTCACGCACTTCTTGTTTCGGACAGGACGCTTGTCACCGATGGTCGTGACGGCGCTCGGGACGGGATTCATCGGGTCGTTTACAACGTTTTCGACGTTCAGTGTCGAGACGATCGTCATGATTGAGGCGAGAAACCTCGTCGGTGCGATGGTTTACGTCACGCTCAGTGTCGTCCTCGGCTTGTTGAGCTCATGGTTAGGCTATAGGTTGGGCAACCGACGTTTTCGTCGATTTGAACATCGTAAGGGGGGAGCGTCATGACGATTTTGGCTGTCATGGTCGGTGCGTTCTTTGGGCGATGGCCCGATTTGGCATCGGTCAACTTGTGAAGCGATGGACGGCCTCGGTTTTCCCTTGGGCGACGCTGTTCGTGAACGTGACGGGTTCGTTCTTTCTTGGCTATCTGTTCAACGCGTCGATGAACGAGACGGTGCTACTTGGAATCGGGGTCGGCTTTCTCGGTTCGTTCACGACGTTCTCGACGTTCAAGCTCGAAGTGATGCACTTCGTGACGAAAGACTGGGTTCAGTTCGGCCTGTATTTATTCACCACATACATCCTTGGGATTCTTGCCGCTTACGCTGGCTATTATCTCGGGTAACGCACAATCCCCTCGGAAACGGTTCCGAGGGGATTGTTTATTCTGCGAGTTGAAGCTTTTCAGCACATGAGGAGCATGTGCTCTCATAAGATTCGCACTGTTCGTCCATATGTTGACCACACTCTTGACATGTCTTGTCCGGTAACTTCCGATAAAATTCAACCGATGATTCGAGACGGCTTGCCCATTCGTTCATGATGAAATGCCTCCTTCAAGGTCGTGGATTCGTATTTGGTTGTTTTGATTGTATTATAACAGAGGATATTAAGTCAATAATAATATATAACAGATTTTGTGAACTCGATTTGCTAAACTATAGGTAACGAGAAACGAGGTGACATCGATGAAGGCACCCCAATGCGAGACGATTGCGATTCAACAGGAACAAGTAGCCGAACTGCAAACGCAACTTGACCAATTTGATGCGACACGCGTTAGTCGATTATTTAAGGCGTTTGCCGATCCGACACGAATGAAGGTGTTGTATGTGTTGACGCTCGAACAGGAGTTATGCGTGTGTGACGTGGCGGCCGTGATCGGGCATTCGAACGCGACGGCGTCCCATCACTTGCGGACGCTCCTCGACCAAGGGCTCGTCAAGTATCGGAAAGACGGAAAAGTCGTCTATTATTCGCTCGATGACGACCATGTCCGCTCGCTTGTCGAGATTGCGATGGCGCACAGCGCTGAACGGCATCCGACTGAACCTTAACGAACTTCCGCTTCATTGCGGAAGTTTCAGACTGTAGACAAAACATTGT
>NZ_JNAA01000113.1:0-1272 GCF_000696055.1 Exiguobacterium sp. AB2 | reverse complement strand
TGCCAGGCAACATGAGACGGTCGAGCATAGCGCTCGATCGTTTTTCTTATGTAATGTATGTAGACAGTTGACGTAACGCAAAACATATGCTAATATAATAATTGTCTAGTGGCGATAGCGAAGTGGTCACACCCGTTCCCATGCCGAACACGGAAGTTAAGTACTTCAGCGCCGAAAGTAGTTGGGGGTTTCCCCCTGTGAGGATAGGACGTTGCTCGGCCAGCGCAAAGGACGATTGAGCAAATGCTCGATCGTCCTTTTTTGTCGTTCAGACTGAAACTTTCGAGACGTTCTTTCGTACAGATAAGAGACCGATAGAACGAAGACCTCAAAGCAAGCGAAAGGAGAACCTAACATGACCGATTTTCATCAACAACAACTTGATTTGCAACAGCGTCTCTCTGAACGAAATCGACTCACTCGCAAGTTGAAAACACTTGATAAACAAATTGCCGAACATGAAACGGTGCGAAAGCAACTGCTAAACTCCTTCACGAAAGAACAGCGTGACGTGTATGATTTAGAGTCGTTCTCGCTCGTTAATACGTGGCGAAAGTTTCGCGGGACGTTCAATGAACAAAAAACAATCGAATTGGAAGAGGCAGCCCGGGCCGAATTGAAGTTACGAGTACATGAGAAGATGATTGATGAGTTGGAGCTCGAACGCCGCGATCTTCGCGAGACGTTTGAAGTGTATAGAGACATCGATACGGAATGGGAACGATTTTTGGAAGCGAAAGAAGCTCGGCTAAAACAAGATCCCGACGTTAGAGAAACGTTGTATCGTCTCACAGACGAACAGGCAGATACGAGTGAGGCGTTAATTGAATACAATGAAGCCATTGTTGCAGGACGGTCGGCTCGTGCAGCGATCGCGAAGACGCTTAAACATCTCGACAGCGCGAAAGGGTGGTCGACGTATGACACGTTCTTCGGCGGTGGGTTGATTGCGACAGCGATGAAACATGATGCCATTGACGCCTCTGAACGAACGATGCATGAACTTCAATCCGCGCTTGAACGCTTCTCGCGGGAACTCGATGACGTGAAAGAAGTCGTCAGCGGCTTACACGTTGAACGTGGATCGCTCATTCAGTTCGCGGACTATTTCCTCGATGACATCTTCTCCGAATGGACGATGCATGGACGAATTAATGAGTCACTTGATAAGGTGAATGGCCTCGATCGTGAAATCGAAAAACTCATCGAACGCATGATGCGACAAGTCGAACGTTTAGAACGGCGACGTGAGGAGACCGAAAACAAACGAAA
>NZ_JNAA01000112.1:0-8238 GCF_000696055.1 Exiguobacterium sp. AB2 | reverse complement strand
TTCGTCTGTCGCGCTTGGCGACTTTATTAATCTATCACGTCGTCGTTCTCCCAGTCAACAACTTTTTTCACAAATTGTTTTTCTGAAATAATCTTTTGCCGTGACAACGTTTATAACTATAATCTCTAATTCCCACATCGTCAATAGAAAATTCATAAATAAATAAAAAAAGTTGAGCCTCGTCTCTCGAGGCCCAACCCATTAGTCTTTAGCGAGTGGAACATACCCTGTTCTCTTTACGAGCGTCTGCCCTTCTTCCGAACCCATCCAGTCTAGGAAAGGCTTGAACTCTTCATAACGATCCTCAGTCGTGATCGCATAAAACTCCGACGTAATCGGATACGTCCCATCGGCAATCGTTTCAACCGTCGGAGCCACACCATTCACTTGAACCAGTTTAATGTCATGGTCTTCAATCATCTCGGTCGCATAGAAGCGGAAAGAGAAGCCAATCGCATTTTTATGGTTTTGGTAAGCGGCCGTCTGTTCGATGATGCCACCCATACCTTCCGGGACATCCTCGACCGGGGCGTCCATCAATTTCCGTTCACCCATCATTCGCTGCAAAGCAGTCTGACTTCCGCTTCCTTCCGGCCGCTGAAACGCACGAATCGAGTCATTCTTACCACCGACTTCTTGCCAATTCCGAATTTCCCCTGAATAGATTTGCTGAATCTCTTCTAATTCAAGTGAGTCGACCGGATTGTCTTCATGGACAAAGAAGATGAACGCCTCACGTCCAATTGGTGTCATGTTGAACGCGACACCTTTTCGTTCCGCTGCGGCGATTTGTTGATCTGAAGGGCCGGCGACAAAAATGATATCCGTTTTCTCATTAATCAATCGTTCATACGCTTCACCCGTTGTCGTTGAGACGACCGCACTGTTCCCCCACTCGATATCGTACGGGTCATAGTCTCCTTGTGGATAGGTCGCCTCGACAAAAGAAGCATAGAGTGGGTAGAGCGCTGTCGCCCCATCGAGACGAGGGAGTTCTTCCTCGACCTTAAAGGAAGCCGGCGCATCCAGTTTTGCTAAATTGGATTCCGGTTTAAATGGACGGTAGTCTTGTAGCTCCACGCCCCGCTCTTCAATTCGCAGCCCCGCCGTATATACATAATAGCCTTTGACGGATGCGAACAAGACGACCGCGATGACCGTTCCAACCAAGCCGACGCGTTTTAAGTTTTGTTTGGAGAGTTTTGAGAAATCATATAGCGCAATGATCACAATCGCCAGTGCGGCGACAAACCAAAGCGTCCATATGATTGGACGCCCTCCCGCAATCGGGTCTCCCATAGTAAATATCGCGACCACGAAAGTTAAAAAAACAGTCGCAACGATGATGAATACACTACTTAATAGAAACTTTATCACTTTCATCAATCATACAATCCCCATTCTCATTCTATTCTTAAGAAATTTCATACGCGATTGCTTCAACCCCGACGCCCTTCGTCGGACGCGCAACTGCCCGGACATAGCCTTTCCGGACAAGGAAACTAATGATGCTCCCTAAATCGACACGTAACTCTTGCAAGTCCGGGTGTTCCATTAGTTCTGAGAACGACCATGGTTCTTCTTGTCGTTGCATGGTTTGAAGCAACAACAGTGTTCCCGGCAACACTTTCGATTGAATCAAGTGCTCCATCCCAATGATAACGAGATGAATGCGCTGTTCGAGCTCTTCGCCCCCGCTCACAAGCTCTTCGTGTAGCTTATACACTTCTAAATCTAATTTCCGGACTTGTTTCCATAAGATGATCTCCGGATGAATGCCGGCCTCTAAAATCGACAACCGCGCCAAGTGCGTCAAGGCATGATGGATTTGCGTGAATGCGTCTTGATATTCTCCTTGTAAAAACAAACTGCGGCCGTCTTCGAACCGTCTGAGCAGTTTCGCGAACGCAAGCGAAAGTTGGAGACGTTGTTCTTCATTTGAGAAGTTGCGCAATCGCTGCCGAAGTTCTAGTAAGAATTCATTTCTCTCAAATAACACCATACCGTCCTCTATCCAATGAATGGCACGTCGATTTTCATTCAAGACAATCCAGCGATCCATCATCGAATCGCTCACAACGTGAAGGACAATTTTTTCTTGCCCGATTTGATAGTGTTTCACCGTCCAAAACGGATCGTCTTTCGCCTCGATAACAATCAACAGCCGATCCGATTGATCAGTCAACGGATCTCTCGGTCGCTTTTTCTTCACCTCGATAATCCCGAGCGTTGTTTTCAAGGCTGCATATTCTGAATAAATCGTTCGTGTGGCGTATTCCATCGTCACCTTGACCCCTTCTTTCTCATTGTGAACACTTCGTCCACACAAGTATCTACTCTGCTACGAAATTGATTCGCCTTGTTTATAAAATTCTCCTGCCATTGAACGCACGAACTTCTCACCGCTCGATAGATAAGATATAGTAAAGGCAGACATGGAGGGATTGTGGAATGAAAAAACGGGGGAATAAAATCAACCGAGCTCGGAACGTCGCGCTATTGCTCATCTTCGGCGGAATCGGTGTCATGTACCTCGGGTTGCTCGCGAAGAACATCACGTGGCTGATGATTATTTTCATGTTACTCGGTTTCTTGATGGTGTTATCGAGTTCTGCCCTTTACTTCATCATCGGAATGGCATCGACGAAAGCAATCATCGTCACGTGCCCGAATTGTGAGAGAGAGACAAAGATGCTCGGCCGCGTCGATTTATGTATGCATTGCGACGAGCCATTGACGATTGATCGCTCATTAGAAGGAAAAGAGTTTGACGAAAAGTATAACAAACGCCAATCCGAGCAACACGAATAAAAAACACATCCGCGTGTCGGATGTGTTTTTTAATGTGTATGCGTTTGTTCAGCCTGGCACGTCGGACATGTCCCGTACACTTCAAGACGGTGACGATCGACTTTGAAGCCGGTCAACTGAGAAGCGACCGCTTCAATCTCATCGAGTACCGGGTAGTTGAAGTCGACGACTTTTCCGCACGTATCACAGATAATGTGATAGTGACGCGAAGTGACGAAATCAAATCGGCTCGAGGCATCTCCATAGTTCATTTCTTGAACGAGTCCAATCTCTTTGAAGACGCGCAAGTTATTATATACCGTGGCGACACTCATGTTCGGAAAACGTCCCGATAGCGCCTTGTAAATATCATCCGCCGTCGGATGACTGTGCTCCGTGACGAGGTACTCCAAAATGGCCTGGCGCTGAGGCGTCATTCTGACTCCATGTTCTCGGAGCGACTGAACAGCATGGTCAAGCATCTCGCTTCCCACGTCAATCCCTCATTTCTTCTATTAGAATTCATGCGAAATGTTAGTTAGAATTAACCTATTTCTTACATAGTAATCTTTATAAATAGTGTACTGATTTCTAAAGCAGTCGTCAAACGTCGAGCTTAAGCGGTTGACGGCTATGATACAATAAGTGCGAATTTGTAAAAGGAGGCAATACATATGTCAACATCATCTACCCGGAAACAGTCAGACGTCTTGTACGAAGAGGCACAGACCCACATCGTCGGTGGCGTCAACAGTCCTTCACGCTCGTTTAAGGCCGTTGGCGGCGGCGCTCCCGTCTATATGGAGCGCGGGGAAGGGGCATATTTTTATGATGTGGATGGCAATCGCTATATCGACTATTTAGCGGCTTACGGTCCAATCATCACCGGTCACGCCCACCCGCACATTCATCGCGCCTTGATGGAGGCGTCGTCAAAAGGACTGCTTTATGGGACACCCCACGCCCTTGAAGTCGATTTTGCGAAGAAATTGAAAGATGCCATCCCATCGATGGATAAAGTCCGGTTCACCAACTCCGGGACGGAAGCCGTCATGACGACGATCCGGGTTTCCCGTGCCTACACCGGACGCGAACTCGTCGTCAAGTTCAGCGGTTGCTACCATGGCCACTCAGACTTGATGCTCATCGCCGCAGGAAGCGGTCCGGCGACACTCGGCTCACCAGATTCTGCCGGTGTCACACGTGCGACCGCCAAAGAAGTCATCACCGTCCCGTTCAATGACGTCGAGGCGTTCCGTAACATGATGAACGAATGGGGCGAACAAGTCGCTTGCGTCCTCGTCGAGCCAATCGTCGGGAACTTCGGCATCGTAGAACCAAAACCAGGTTTCCTCCAAGCCGTCAACGACATCACCCATGAACATGGCGCCCTCGTCATCTATGATGAGGTCATCACGGCGTTCCGCTTCACTTACGGTAGCGCGCAACAAGTGTACGGCATTGAGCCAGACATGACGGCACTCGGAAAAGTGATCGGTGGCGGATTGCCAATCGGTGCTTATGGCGGGAAAGCTGAAATCATGGAGACCGTCGCGCCGCTCGGCCCTACGTACCAAGCCGGGACGATGGCCGGAAACCCTGCTTCGATGGCGACCGGGATCGCCTGCCTTGAAGTGTTGGAACAGCCGGGCGTCTATGAGAAACTCGACGCCCTCGGCGCCCGGCTCGAGGCCGGAATTCGCGAGGCGGCAAACACACACGGTGTGACGATCACCCTCAACCGCTTGAAAGGGGCGCTCACGGTCTACTTCACAGACGAAATCGTCACCGACTATGACGGTGCCGAAAAGTCGGATGGCGAAGTGTTCGGCCGTTTCTTCAAGCTCATGCTCGAGAATGGCGTCAACCTGGCCCCTTCGAAATACGAGGCCTGGTTCTTGACGACAGAACATACGGAACAAGATATCGACGAGACGATCGCCGCGGTCAACCGCGCGTTCGCCGAACTATAAAGAAACGGAGATGCCGCGGCATCTCCGTTTCTTTATAGCGATGGTCGAATCCAAAGCTGCTCGTAGCGCGGATGACCATAGATGTCGATCGGCACATCGCCGAGGAAACTCGGGAATCGCCGTTCGCGGGCCACATGATAGAGCGGGACGACGTACGCTTGCTCGGTCACGTAACGTTCGACTTCACGATGAAGGTGCGGCCACACGTCCAAATCGACTTGATGATATCGGTCCATCATCGTCCGAAGCGTCGCGTCTTCACCGAGCAACTTCCCGACAAGCGATAACTCGCTCGTCATGAACGCCAGAAACGCCAAGTCGCGGTCTTCATTCATCATCTCGCCACAAAGGATGATGTCGGCGCGCCGGAGCGTCTCTTCCTCTAACAAGACGGACAACGTATACACTTCTGTCTCCACGGTGAAACCCGCAAACGTCAATTGTTGTGCAATCAAGTTGGCGTCTTCCGTCGCCGTCGCGTAAGGCAAATGCAAGAGACGGATCGGACGCACATCGATGCGGTCTTCCGCTTCTCGCTTCACTTCTTGACTCGCTTCTGGGAAAAAGCCATGGGCGACTTGATGCCGCTCTCCGCCTAATGCGACGAGTGCCGTTTTATCGATGGTACGGAGAATCGCTCGCCTAACGTCCTGGGCGTCCTTCAACCAAGAATGCCTCATGTTGAAGACGGCGTAACGCGCCCCAGCTTCGGCGACCCATTTCACGAGGCGATGGTCGTCACGCATGCTCCATTCGGCGTGGTCCGCCTCCGAGAACGTCACGAACTCGACGACATCCAACGACGGCCGCGGACGCAAGCCCCGTTCGAACGCTTGGAAACGCGTGACGTCTTCGGACACACGTTCGAGTTTGAACGGCCCTGTCCCGACCGTCCCCTCAAACCCTTTATACGAAATCGAGGCAGGCGTCTGCGCTAAGAGCCGCTCGATGTAACCACCGTGCGCAGATGTATAGATGTCGACGATAAAAGGAGCCGGTGAATCGACTCGCTCGATTGGCGCGAACAGCCACCGTTGTTTCCCGTATCGCAACAATCGGTTGAGCGAGTAGACGATCTCATTCGCCGAGAGCGACATCCCGTTATGGAACAGTACCCCTTTTCGGATATATAAGCGAAAACCGAAACGTGTTGCTTCTATATGATGGGCGAGCGATGGTCGGATGACATTCCCGTCCCATTCGAACAACCGGTCGAACAGGTGGCGGGCGAGCGACGCCTCCATCGCGATGTGGATATCGAGCGGGTCGAGCGAGGCGAGCGCTCTCGTTCGCGGGAAGATGAAACGATCCTCTTCCGTCTGTTCGAAGCCGAATCGCCCCCAGATGTGAGCCTGGATTTTCTCTCGCAACAGCGGCGGCCATTGCCATTCTAGCCATTTTGCCGCCTCGGCCATCGTGATGCGGGCGAACGTCGTATCTACCCAAGTCGTCAACACCTGATTAAACGACGGCGCGAACTGAATGACGGACTCGTGCCCCCTGCCCCGGCCCGGGCGATACTCGACCCATCCGGACTGCGCCCACACGTTCACGTCTCGCTTGATTTGTTTTTCACTATACCCCGTGGCGTTGACCGCTTCGCGTAACGTCACGTCCTCTCGGTCCCGCTCGATGGCATAGCGATAGATGGAAACAAGCTTCGGATTCATCGGACTCCCCCTTAAAAGTGGACATCCCCACTTTATTTGTCTCTTTTTTCCAAGTGTAGTCCACGTTTAAAGTAGGTGCAAGGAGGTGCTCACATGAAATTTAAAGATTTTCCTACGAACGTCCGACTCCGGCTCGTCTGTGGCTTTTTCATTCGCATCGTCGGTTCGGCAATCTTCCCATTCATGGCTTTATACTTTTCAGCAGAACTCGGCAAAATCGCCGGCGGGATCATCATGACATCTTTTGTCATCGTCGGGTACGTCACCGGCTTGTTCGGTGGGTACTTCTCGGACCGGTTCAATCGAAAACACGTCTTGCAAATCGGGCAAGTCGTTCAAATTTTATGCTTTATCGGCATGACGGTCGCGATTCACCCTTCGAACAACTGGGCACTCGCCGTCGCCGCCCTTTACTTCGGTCATGCGATTTCAAACGGATTGAACTATCCGGCGCTCGAGGCGATCGTTATCGACTCGATGGAAGAATCGAATCGAAAAGCGATTTACGTGTATGACTACTGGCTTGTCAACTTGGCCATCGCAGGTGGGGTCATGCTCGGCGGGTTGTTCTATCGCGATCATCGCTTCGCCTTATTCGTCGGGATGACGCTCGTCTTACTCATCACGACACTCGTCCTACAGCGGTATCTCGTCGATTCGTATGCCGGTAACCGCGCCACACCGGCGAACCCGATCGTCGGGGTCATCACGAACTACCGGATCGCCCTCGCCGACCGGCGTTGGATGCTGTTTGTCCTCGGCAGCATGCTCGTCTTCTCGACCGAGTTCCATATGGCGAACTATATCGGTGTTCACCTAGCCGAAACGTTTCAAGAACGAACGATTGTCGGTGTCCCATTTGACGGGGTGCGGATGATGGCGTTCATGCAACTCGAGAACACGCTCCTCGTCGTCGCAATCACGTTTGCCGTCACCGCCTTCATCAAACGTTTCCGCGAGAAACACGTGTTCTTTATCGGTCTCGCGTTATACGTCACCGCATTCGCGGCAATCACGTCAATGAGCTCATTTTTCGTTTTGGCCGTCCTCGCCATCGTCTTCACGGTCGGGGAACTCCTTTATTCTCCTATTCGCCAAGTGAAGCAAGTCGATTTGCTCGACCCGGAACGGCGGGCCTCGTATTTGGCGTTCGGCGGATTGACGTTCCACGGGGCCAAACTCGTGGCCGCTACCGGCATCGTCGTCGGTGCGTTCATCGGACCGGTCTTCATGAGCGGCTACATCTTCGCTTTCGGCGCGCTTGGAGGATATTTGTATTACTTGTCTCTCTACAAGATGGAGGCGACCCGACAACTGGCGGCATGACGTTTAATCTTTCGCTTGAGCGGTAACTACGAAGAGTGAAGGAGGCGATGTTTATGCCAGCAATCGTATTGTTCGACGGGGACTGCAATTTTTGTGATGCGAGTGTCCAATTCATTCTGAATCGTGACACGAAAGGTCACTTTCATTTTGCATGGCTTCAAGGCGAAGCCGGAAAAGCGTTACGGACCCGGCACCGGATTCCAGAAGCCATCGATAGTATCGTGCTTTTGAAAGATGGTGTCCCTTATCTCAATTCAGATGCGGCCATCCGGATTGCAGAAGGGTTGGATGGGGGATGGCGTTGGCTCGGGCTCATCCGTATCGTACCGAGACCGCTTCGCGATTTCGGATACGACGTCGTTGCCAAAAATCGCTACAAATGGTTCGGAATGAAAGAGACGTGTAAACTTCCGACACCAGAAGAACGGAGTCGGTTCCTCGATCAACAGACAAACCCGCCAACCTCTTGAGGGAGGGCA
>NZ_JNAA01000111.1:0-2262 GCF_000696055.1 Exiguobacterium sp. AB2 | reverse complement strand
GTCGATAGCGAAGCGGCCACACCCGTTCCCATGCCGAACACGGAAGTTAAGCGCTTCAGCGCCGAAAGTAGTTGGGGGTCTCCCCCTGTGAGGATAGGACGTTGCCAGGCAACATGAGACGATCGAGCATCTGCTTGGTCGTCTTTTTCTATGCTTTTCTTCTAAAACTACCTATTATATGAATAGAATTTAAACGATTTCCGAATGTTTTTCCCATACGTTTGCTCAAACGAACACAATTCAGAACTTTCTGAACATCCTCAATTGAATTGCACTTTCTCGTCATACCTGTTACCATTACAGAAATATTTCGAAACAAAGATTCGGGTCCGATAGGAAAGGGGCAATCGATTTTTATGTGGGAAAACAAGTTTGCAAAAGAAGGATTAACATTTGATGACGTCTTACTCGTACCGAGGTTCTCAAACGTCTTACCTAGAGACGTCAACTTAAGTACGAAACTTTGTGAAGGCCTCGAGTTGAATATTCCGGTCATCAGTGCTGGGATGGATACAGTCACAGAAGCACCGATGGCGATTGCGATGGCGCGCCAAGGTGGTCTAGGTGTCATTCACAAGAACATGTCCATGGAAATGCAAGCCGAGCACGTCGATCGCGTCAAACGTTCAGAGAACGGTGTCATCACAAACCCTTTCTATTTAACTCCAGAACGGCAAGTATATGATGCGGAATATTTGATGAGCAAATATCGGATTTCTGGCGTACCAATCGTCAACTCGGAAACAGAACGAAAACTCATCGGGATTTTGACGAACCGTGACCTTCGTTTCATTAAAGACTATTCCACGGTGATTGAAGACGTCATGACGACTGAAAACTTGGTTACGGCCAAAGTCGGCACATCGCTTGAAGAAGCGGAACGCATCCTTCACCAGCATCGAATCGAGAAGTTACCACTCGTCGATGATGCAGGCATTTTAAAGGGACTCATCACGACGAAAGATATCGAGAAAGTCGAACAATTTCCGCATGCTGCGAAAGATAAGCAAGGTCGTCTCCTCGTCGCGGCTGCAGTCGGAGTCACGGGAGATGCTGCGTCACGTGCACAAATCCTGGTCGATGCCGGCGTTGATGCGCTCGTCGTCGATACGGCGCACGGTCACTCGGCAGGGGTCATCGAGAAAGTAAAAGAACTACGTGACCTTTTCCCGACACTCCCGATCATCGCAGGTAACGTCGCGACGGCGGAAGCGACACGGGCATTGATTGAAGCCGGTGCTTCGGTCATCAAAGTCGGTATCGGTCCTGGTTCGATTTGTACGACACGTGTTGTCGCAGGAGTGGGTGTGCCGCAAATCACGGCTGTCTATGACTGTGTCACAGAAGCCCGTGAACATGGCGTGACGGTCATCGCCGACGGTGGCATCAAATACTCAGGCGATATCGTCAAGGCGATTGCTGCAGGTGCGCATGCTGTCATGCTCGGTAGCCTCTTGGCCGGTGTGAAAGAAAGCCCGGGCGAAATGGAAATTTACCAGGGCCGTCAGTTCAAAACGTATCGTGGAATGGGATCGGAAGCATCGATGAAACGTGGTAGCCAAGACCGTTACTTCCAAGAAGCTGATAAGAAGTTCGTCCCAGAAGGTATCGAAGGACGCGTCGCCTATCGGGGTGAATTGGCCGATACGGTTTACCAACTCATCGGTGGTCTTCGTTCAGGGATGGGCTACTGTGGCGCGGCGGACATTCGTTCGCTTCGTGAAGACACGCAGTTCATCCGCATGACAGGTGCTGGACTGCAAGAGAGCCATCCGCACGATGTGCATATCACAAAAGAAGCACCAAACTACTCAAGATAAAAAAATCCGTTGCTCAAATCGTGAGCTGGGCTAACCTAAATTTTTGAGACAATATAAAAACACCTTCGCAGTGGTACACTTAAAAAAAGTGCTAGCATCGGAGGTGTTTTTGCGTGGGCAAAAACGTATATTCAAGAGAAGTGAAATGGGCAGTGGTGAAAGACAAACTGAGCGGTGAGTTGACGACTAGAGAGATCATGGAGAAACACGGGATCAAAAGCGAATCACAGATCCACACATGGATGAGATGGTATCGGTCCAATGAAATCTATCGATTTGACCAGCCCATCGGGAAGCAATACACCTACGGACTCGGTCCTGATTCCGCCAGTGAGGATGACAAGAGAGAGCGTCAACTATCCCACCTGAAGACGGAGAACGACATCTTAAAAAAATTCATGGAGATCGAAAGAGAGTTGAAAAAGAAATAGCGTTAAAGACC
>NZ_JNAA01000110.1:0-5511 GCF_000696055.1 Exiguobacterium sp. AB2 | reverse complement strand
CAAAGAACCTAACCGGGGCCCGGTTAGGTTCTTTGTTCAATTCGCTTGATCCATCTCTTTATGCATTTTCAGCAACTCATTCTTGTACAAGTCCGAGCGTCCCCCGAAGATGGCTTGAATATTGTTTTTCACCTTAATGACCCCGGCCGCGCCGAGCGCCTTCAACTCGTCCTCATCGATTTTTAACACGTCTTTCAATTCGACGCGAAGCCGAGTGAAGCACGCGTCGATGTCGACGATGTTCTCCCGGCCGCCGGTAAGAGCGCCACCGGCACCATGAGCGCCTTCCCGAACTTTTGAAACACACCGAACCATTGACTCATCTGATTCACTCCTTATGTGTAAGCGTTATCAATTCAAAAAATGAACAAAGGGGAAGATATCCCCTTCGTCTTTAGCGTGCGACCGTCTCCCGTTGTTTGAGGGCCGGCCAATAGTTCTCGTTCTCGTTAATCAAATCGTCAAGGATTTGACGGGCGACCGGCGCATCGACGACGGTCCGGTTGAGCGTGAGTGCCTGGAGTGCCTTTTCATAGCTGTTCTCGAAATAGGCGTCGACGACGAGCTGTTCGTAGGCGAGCTGTCCTTCAATCATCCCTTTGTAGAAGCGAGGAATGTGTCCGACAGCGAACGGCTTCGGTCCACGGTTCGTGAGCATCGCCGGCACTTCGACCATCGCATCATCCGGCAAGTTAGCGATGATGCCGTCGTTCTTCACCATGACGATGAAGATGTCGCCATTGTTGTAGGCGAGTGACGCTGCGACGCGAATCATGTAGCAACCGTGGATGTCGACTTCAAGATGCACGTTCTCGAGCGAGTCGTCGGCGATGATTTGATCGCACATCGAGAAGACGCGCTGTTGGCGGCCGTTGATGACTTGACGGGCCCGCGTGTTTTCCACGTCTTCCTTCTCCACCATGTCCGACGGATACAAGTAGTACTGGAGATACGTGTTCGGCAAGTATTCCGGGAAGTCGGTGAGCATCTTCTCGACTTGTTTGAACGTCTTGATCCAAGACGGATCGTTGGCGATCTCCGAGTCTTCCGGGATGAACCCGTCCTCCAAGATGGCGCGCTTGATGTCTTCTGTCAGCTCATTGCCTTCTTTGTCATAAATGCCTGTAAACCAACCGAAGTGGTTGAGTCCGAAGTACTCTGGCACGAGGTCCCAAATCTCTTTGCCGAGAATCTTCGCGTAACTGACCATGATCGCGGCTGGCATGTCACAGATGTTCAAAACCTTTTTATCGTTCGGGTAGGCACGCTTCAACGCCTCGGCGACGATGGCGGCCGGGTTCGTATAGTTCAAAATCCAACCGTCCGGTGAACCTTGACGGATGTCGGCGACGAGATCAATCATGTCCCCGATCGAGCGCATCCCATACGACATCCCGCCCGGTCCACACGTCTCTTGTCCAACCACGCCGTGACGGAGCGGAATCTGCTCATCTTTTTCGCGCATTTCCAAACCGCCCGTCCGAATTTGGACGAAGAAGAAATCTTTATCGCGGAAGGCGTACTCTTTGTCCGTCGTATATTCGAACAGCTCGAGCTCTGGATAATGCTCACGCAAGATGACCTCAGTCGCTTTGGCGACGCGCTCTTGGCGGTCACCGTCCGTATCGTAAAACGTGATTGAACGTAGTGGGAAGTGAGCCTTCTCTTCAATCAAACTCATGATCATACCGATCGTGTACGTGCTGCCGCCACCGACGACGACGAGGCGTTGTCCTTGTTTCATGTGTGCGTTCCCCTTTCAAATACATATCTCATTGATTACAATACAAATTTAATACATATTATCTTAATCGTCAACACTAATTTTGAAAACATTTTATTTCGTGTATACTGAACGTATGAATCCAAGTCGCATCGGAGGGTCCACCATGAAAGCAAAGTCACCGCTTTATCAGCAAGTCGCGCAACGAATGCGTGCGTTCATCGAGTCCGGCACGTGGGCGCCCGGCGAGGCAATCCCGACCGAGGCACAGCTCGTCGAAGAGTTCGGCGTCAGCCGGGTCACCGTCCGTCAGGCGGTCAAACTTCTCCAAGAGGAAGGACTATTGTGGAAGCGCCAAGGGAGCGGCACGTACGTCCAGTCCGAAAAGATCGAGCACAATATGTATGAGCTGAAAAGTTTTACCGAAGATATGAGGCGTGAAGGGAAAGATGTGACGAACAAAGTGCTCACGTTCACCTTGCAGCCACCGAGTGAGAAAGTCCGGGAAGCACTCGAACTCGAAGAAGGTGACCTCGTCTTTTACGTGCGACGGCAACGGTTCGCCGACGGCGAGCCGCTCATCGTCGAGGACACGTACCTTCCGCTCAAACTCTTCCCCGACTTGACGTATGAAGTGATGACGCAGTCGAAGTACGCTTATATCGAAGACGTGAAAGGACTCAAAATCGCGGACAGCGTCCAAGAATTCATCCCGGTGCTCCCATCAAAAGATATCGCCGAGATGCTCGGGGTGAGCGAACGGACACCCGTGCTCAAAGTCCAGCTCTACTCGTTCCTTATGGACGGCAGCCGTTTTGAGTTCACCGAGACGTATTTCAAGAGCGAGGAATACCGCTTCATCATCCGCGCCGGACGGAGACATTAAAAGAAGGACCCGTGAATCGTTTCATTCACAGGTCCTTTTACCGTCCATGACAATTCACTCATTATAAAGAAAATCAGGAGGGGGTTCATCATGACATTCACGACGACCCGCTGCCTCATCCGACCGTTCGCGCAACAGGACATCGAACCGTTCATGGCATATCGGAACGACTTGGAATGGATGCAGCACCAATCGTTCAAAGGATTGACTTACGAAGAATATGAACGCTCTTTACTCGGCGAACAAGCCATCACGCAAGGCATGCAACTCGCCATCATCGACCAGGAGACGAATGAATTAATTGGTGATTTGTATGTGCAACAAGACAGGACGACGTATTGGATCGGCTATACGATTTCACCCCGCCGCGCGCGCCAAGGCTATGCGTCCGAGGTCGTGTCAGGACTGATTCGTCACTTGTCCGACCGAGGAGTTGAGACGATTAAAGCCGGCTGCCTTCCGACAAATGAGGCGTCAATTGCACTCTTGAAAAAGTTGAACTTCGTCTACTTGACGACAGAGGATGATGAACGAATTTATCAACTCGACGTGAGTCGACCTAAATGATCACGACATGACTACCTTTGATCATCCATGTTTCGCTTCATCCTTTCATCGGAGATGTGGTAATCTATCCTTCACACCGATACCACGTCACCTGACTTTTGGCCCGAGGGAGTTTTAGCGGAATGATGAAACGTGTCATTTTATTCATGTCTATCTTTTTATTGATTGGGTCGTTGTCTCAAGCGGCGATTCCAAAACCGAAAGCCTATAACGACCGCAGCCTTATCTACTTGACGCTCGATGACGGGCCAAACCGAAAGACGGGAGCGCTACTTGACGTCTTAAAGAAGCATCGGGTGAAGGCGACGTTCTTCATCCTCGGTAAGAATATCAAAGGAAATGAGCATCTGCTCCACCGCATCGTCGCTGAGGGACATCTCATCGCCTTGCATGGAATGACACACGCGCGCGAGGAGTTTTATGCGTCGCCGATGACGGCCGTTCGCCAAATGCAAGAAGTCCAAGCGCTCATCTACGACGTGACCGGCATCCATACGAATATGGCCCGCACGATTTACGGGAGTGACGCCGGAATGACGCCTGCGCACTGGCAAGCGATGAATGAAGCCGGTTTCGAGATTTGGGACTGGAACGTCGGCAGTCTCGATCACATTTATAAGAAAGACAACGCGCCAATCGAGCAGCGTGTGTTCAACCGGCTCGAGGCGAACTACGAGATGAATATCGCCTCCATCATCTTGGCACACGATCACTCAATGACCCCAAAAGCGCTCGATACGATTATCCGCTATGCGAAACAACGCGACTATGAGTTCCGGACGTTAGAAGGGGTGCATCCCCCATATAACTTTTTCAATCCGTGGGAACCGAATGAATGATTTCTCCACCTCCCCTATTAGGTTAACGAGACGATGCATTCAGCTGTTCAGAAATGAAAATTAGCCCTTCAATCACACGATTGAAGGGCTTGTTCGTGTCTCGGAATGAACCAAATATTTGTCGTCCGTATGTGTAGTTTCGTGATCTTGAATCGGGTAAAGACTAACGTCAATCATGCCGGCACCGTCAATCACCAACGATTTGCATCAGGAAGGTGTGTATGATGATGAGAAAACGTTTGATTTTGTTCGTGTTGGCCATTCTCTTGATCAGTCCCTTGTCACACGCAGAGGCCACGACACCGAAAGCGTACAACGACCGTAGCCTCATCTATTTGACGTTTGACGATGGCCCGCACCGTCAGACGGGCGCACTGCTCGACGTGTTGAAGAAGCATAAGGTCAAGGCCACGTTCTTCATTCTCGGCAACAATATCAAAGGCAACGAGAAAATGCTTCGTCGAATCGTCGCCGAAGGTCACCTTATCGCGCTCCACGGCATGACGCACGACCGACACAAGTTTTACCGCACACCGACGACGGCCGTGCGTGAGATGCAACAAGTACAGAAGCTCGTGTTCCAAGTGACCGGCGTCAAGACGAACATTGTCCGGACCCCCTATGGCAGCGACCCGTACATGACAGCGGCGCATCGGCAAGCGATGACGAAGGCCGGCTTCCAGATGTGGGACTGGAACGTCGACAGTCTCGACTATCGGTACAAGTCAGACAATCGCCGCGTCCAAAACCAAGTGTTCGCCCGACTGAACGCGAACTACCGAGCGAACGTCGCCTCGATTATCTTGACGCACGACCACTCGATCACGCCGACCGCGCTCGACTATATCCTGCGCCACTCGAAAAAGCGCGGCTACGAATTCCGCACGCTACACGGCATCAAAAACCCGCACAACTTCTTTAACAAATGGCGCTAACAAACAAAGCCTTGCCGATTGTCGGCAAGGCTTTGTTTCATCACATCTCGAGTTCTGTGAACGCGAGCGGGACGAGCTCCTCAAGCGTCACTTCTTTCACGTCGGCGTTGCCGTTCGTGAGCAACACTTTGAAGTCCGGGTCGCCGAACTCGACGAGCACTTGGCGGCAGATGCTGCATGGCGGCAAGAAGTCGACCGTGTCGCCTGACACCGCGACGGCTTCGAAGTCGCCTTTTTTATAACCTTGCGCGACCGCTGTGAAGATGGCCGTACGCTCGGCACAGTTCGTCGCGCCGAACGAGACGTTCTCGACGTTGACGCCGTCGATGACCGTACCGTCCTTCATGAGAAGCGCCGCTCCGACGCGGAAGTTTGAATACGGCGAGTAGGCGTTCTCTTTCACTTGGCGGGCACGCTCGACTAATTGTTGTTGGTTCATGGGATCATGTTCCTCTCTGACTCATAATGAACTGATGCCAGTTCCCGGCCTCTCTTTTTGGGCAGGATTTTTAGCATACACCCCCCACGAAGCAAAGTCAACGACTTTTTGATGGCGCTTTC
>NZ_JNAA01000109.1:0-206903 GCF_000696055.1 Exiguobacterium sp. AB2 | reverse complement strand
AAAATTGGGGACCGCTTTCGTTATGGCTTCAAGACGACTTTGACGCAATCGTCGAGATGATCGTTGAAAATCTTATACGCATCGGCCGCCTGATCGAGCGGCATCCGGTGGGTGATGATGTCGGTCGGGTCGAACTTGTTGTCGACAATCATCTGGAACAGCTCCGGCATATAGTGGATGACCGGCGCTTGACCTGTCTTAATGCTGACGTTCCGTGTGAAAAAGTCGCCGAGCGGGAATTGATTATAGTTCATTGCGTAAATTCCCGTCAGTTGGACTGTCCCGAATTTCCGGACCGCTTCTTTCGCGACTTTGATGGCGCTGAGCGTTCCGCCCTGGACCATCAGTTTCTGTTCGACTTTCTCGATTGGTGACATTTTGCCGTCGAATCCGACGCAGTCGATGACGACGTCGGCGCCGCCGTTTGTGATCTCGTAAATGTATTTACCTGTATCGATTGGGTTTTTCATGAGCACCGTCTCGACGTTGTTCGATAGTTTTGCCCGGTTTAACCGATAGAGCTCGGGGTCGACGGCGATGACGCGCTTCGCACCGCGGACCCAAGCGAGTTTTTGTGTCATGAGGCCGACCGGTCCGGAACCGAGGACGACGACGGTGTCGCCTGCTTTCATACCGGCGCTCTCGAGGCTCCACCAGGCGGTCGGGATGACGTCTGATAGGAAGAGGAGCGCCTCATCCTCGAGCTCACATGATTCTGGAATGACGAGCGGCATGAAGTTGCCGTACGGGACTTTCAAATACTCGGCCTGACCACCGGGATGGTTCCCGAACTGTTCAGTGAAGCCGAAGTAACCGCCCGCATCCGTGTGCGGCGCATGGTTCGAGTTGTCGCATTGGCTCTCCATCTCGTGCTCACAATAATAACAGTGTCCGCATGAGACGTTAAACGGCAAGACGACCCGGTCGCCTTTTTTCACTTTCGTCACGTCCGGCCCGACTTCTTCGACGATGCCCATCGGCTCGTGCCCGATGACGTAGCCGTGGCGGGTCGGCATGTTGCCTAAGTAGATGTGTAAGTCCGAGCCGCAAATCGCCGTCGAGGTGATTTTGACGATGATCTCTTCCCGGTTCTCGATCTCCGGGTCTTTCACGTCTTTCACTTCGATGTTCTTTGCACCTTGATACGTCACTGCGCGCATGCGTTCATTCCTCCTTTTTTCAAAAACAGGTAAGTCACAACAACTGTACTATACCCGTTTCGATCCGGGGCGAACCTGAAAATTGGAGGAATTAGGAAAAGGGACTCACTCGGGAGTCCCGGTCCCGGCCACGTTGATGACGACGATTTCCGGGGGGTTAAAGACGCGCGGCACACTGATGCTGTAGTTGAATCCACGCCCGATGACGTGATCGAACGTCTCGTGTTCATACAGGCCGCCGGCATATTTCGGGAAAAACCCTTGGTCGGGCGCGTACAGCCCGTTCATGAGGTAAGGGATCCGCACTTGTCCACCGTGGGCGTGACCTGACAAGACGAGGTCGAACGGGAGGGCGGCGTACGTCTCGACCCGCTCGGCCCGGTGCGACAACAAGACGCTGAACGCCTCGTCCGTTTCCGTGTCCTCGAGCGCGACGAGGGCGTCTTCTTCCCAAATCCCGTGCAAGTTTTCCACGTACGTCCGGAGCGGGTCTTCGAGTCCGCCGATGACGAGGTCGACCCCGTTGATTGTCAGCGCTTCGGCCTCGTTCTCAAGGACGATCACCCCGTGCGAGCGGAACACGTCTTTCACGTCGTGCCGGACATAATCGTCCGAGTCGTCAATCTCGTGGTTGCCGGTCACGAAGTACATCGGGGCAACCCCTTCGAGCCCTTTGATTAAGTCGAAGGCGGCGTTCGGTGAACGGTACCGGTCGAGCATGTCACCTGGCAAGGCGATGAGGTCAGGTTCCTGCTCTTTCACCTTTTCAACCAAGGCACTCTGTTCCTTCCCGTACGAGTAGCCATGCAAGTCGGACAAGAGGACGATACGGAGGGATTGGCCCGCCTCAAGTTTATCGGTCGACACGTCGTACGTTCGGACGACGAGCCCGTTATAGAGGGCGACGAGTAAAAACGTGACGATGGCGCCGAACGTGAGATAAGTCCGTATCTTCTTGAACATGCCGTCCCTCCTCGTGTCGTCGGTTCTTTCATTCTACTCGGACTGTCGTAAGGAAGCAAAGAATGTTGAGAAAACGAGTGATCATCGTTTCGTTACAAAAAAATCCCGCTCGGTGAGGAGCGGGAGAGGAATTATGCTGCTTTTGCAGTCAATTTGACGTCGACGTTGCCGCGTGTCGCTTTCGAATACGGACAAACCTCGTGTGCTGCTTCGACGAGACGCTCGGCCGTCGCTTGATCGACACCTTGAATCTCGACCTCGAGTTCGACGGAGATGAAGAAACCTTCGTCATCTTGGTTGAGCGTGACGTGGCCTGTGACGTTTGAGCCTTCCGTCTTGATACGCTCTTTACTAATGACGAGATTCAAGGCACTGCCGAAGCACGCCGCATACCCGGCTGCGAACAACTGCTCAGGGTTCGTCGCCTCGTCCGAATGTTTCGAACCCGGCATCGAGACGTTTAAGTCGATGATCCCGTCCGTTGACGTGACGCGTCCTTCGCGGCCGCCGATTGCTGTTGCAGAAGCTGTGAATAATGGTTTCATGATTCAATTCCTCCGTTTCATTTTTAACAATTGTATTGTGCACAATTTAATTATAAGGCAGTCAAATGAATGTGCAAATGATATGCTTGTCCTAAGACTACAGCCGGAGGACAACCAATGAAAAGTTCGCTAACATTAGAACATCAAATCTGTTTTCAGCTCTATACCGCCTCAAAAGAGCTGACACGTTTATATCGCCCAATTTTAGCACCGTTAAACCTAACGTACAGCCAGTACTTGGTCATGCTCGTCTTATGGGAAGAAGATGGAATCGATATGAAGCAGCTCGGAGAACGGCTCACGCTCGATTCGGGTACGCTGTCGCCGCTCGTCAAACGGTTGATGCAAATCGATTATGTCGAGAAGGTACGTGACCAAGACGACGAGCGCCGCGTCCTGTTGACGCTCACCGAGCCGGGTCGCGCACTGCGTGAGCAGGCCGAGGACGTTCCGCGTCAAGTGAGTGGTATGCTGAACATAGATGAAGCGACATATGTCGCCTATATGGAGATGCTCATCGACATCAAAGCGCGTTTGAACGCGTTCGGTGAGCAACAAGGGTAAGGGTATCGCGAAAGGAGTCGACATGATTCGCAAACTGATCATCATTTTGATAGCGATTGGCGGCTATGCCGCCTGGAAATATGAAGTACCGAACGTCTCGGCGCCGACGAGCGTCCAAGTAAAGTCGGACGTGGCCGAGGAAGTGAACGGGGCCGAAGAGGACACCGCGACGGTGACCGACGCCCCGCGCTTTGCGAGCCAATATGCCGGGAACGATTGGTACTTGCTCGAAAGAAACGGCGATCGGACGCTCGAATTGATCGATGCGGACGGCGCGAAGAAAGGGTTCTATCAATTCGAGACGGGGAGCACGTATGAAGGTCTGATTGTGGATGAGACGACGCGGCAAGACGTCGAGCAAATCGGTTTCGACGCCGTCCGTTCGTACGATAAAGGGATGCGCCGCTATTTGATTCCCGACGACCCGTCGTTTTCGGTGTATGCGATTAACGGCAATTACGTCACGTTCTTCTTCGATCAACACGACGACGATAAGCTGAAAGCCGTGCTTTCCGTCGACCGTCGCGTCGAAGAGGCGAGTGACGGGTATTACGGCGACATCTCAGCCGAAAGTACGGTCGGGAACGAGACGCTCATGCGGTTGCTCATGAATTGGGACCGCCAAAAGTTTAACCTGTCAGCGCTCGCCGACTTTGAGCCGCTCCTTCCCGTCGTTCGGGCACATAGCGAGAATATGGCGGAGAACAATTTCTTCAGCCATACGGACCCAGAAGGACGGGACCCGTTCGAGCGGATGAACGAGTACGGGCTCACATATTCGGTCGCCGGAGAGAACTTGGCGATGGGCCAGATGAGCGTCTTTCACGCCCACTGGGGGCTCATGAACTCGCTCGGTCACCGCGAGAATATCTTGAAGCCTGAGTTCACCCATGCGTCGGTCGGACTTGTGCATAACGACGACAATAGCCCGTTCTATACAATTAATTTCATCACGCCACGCTAAAAACAGGAAGGTCACCGTTCATTCGGCACACCTTCCTGTTTTTCTGGTTGAAGCGGTTTTAAAAACTTGTCCGTCAAGCCGAACGACATCATAATCCCGAATGAGACGAGAAACGTGAACGGCCAACGTGGCTCAACATAGACGGCCGTCAAGTAGGCGGACGTGGCGACGAGCGCGCCGAAGAACTGCAACGCGATGAAACGACGGACGTAGGTAGGCGAACTATGCTTTCGATAAACGATACTCGACACGACAAGGTCGATGAATAAAATCAATAGCACACCGAGATACAGGGTGAGCAGCGGGTTTGCCGTCCACGCCTCAGGCAACCAGCTCGGATTCGTCTCGGCATAGCCCACCGTCTGGTCCGCCTCTTGAAAGGTGAGTTCGAGGCCGAGAAACAAGACAGTAAGAAACGCAGTCGTGCGCACGACGTTCCGCTGCCGTGTATATGCATGAAACATGAATCCCATCCTCCTTTATGTATCGTACGAACGGAGGATGGGACAAGTTTCACTTAAATTAACTTTTTAATGGCGGATTCGATCTCGGCCGGCGTCGTCTGCGGGGAGAACCGTTCGATGACGTTTCCTTGGCGGTCGACGAGGAACTTCGTAAAGTTCCATTTGATTGCCTTCGAGCCGAGTAGTCCCGGTGCTTCCTTCGCTAAGTATTGGAAGAGTGGATGCGCGTCTTTCCCGTTGACGTCGACTTTGGCGAACATCGGGAACGACACACCATAGTTCAACTGACAAAACTCGTTAATCTCTTCGTTCGTCCCTGGGTCTTGATGGCCGAACTGATTGCACGGGAAGCCGAGCACGTGCAGCCCTTGGTCTTTATATTGCGCGTACAACGTCTCGAGGCCGTCGAGTTGCGGCGTGAAGCCGCACTTGCTCGCCGTGTTGACGATTAAGAGTACGTCTCCCTCATATTTCGATAATGGTTGGAGCTTACCGCTCATGTCTGTCGCTTCGTATTGATAGATCATTATGTTTCCCCCTTTGCCTCTAGTATAGCAAGCGCGTTTCCCATGTACGACTTTAAATCGGTTGTCCGCAATCAAATTGTCACGAAACGATGATGCCCTTGTTACAATGTAATGGGAGGAAACTCGTATAATGAAGCTCGCAGACAGAAAGGATCGATGTTATGTACATATTGAAAAATGAATTTATTTGGATCACTCTCATTCTCGTCGGCTTATTCTTCTCGAGCGCGACACCTTATTCGGAGCAGAGCATCGTTTCACCGCTCGAACGGTTCGAATGGGGATGGGCCGAGCCGATGCTCGGAAACGTGGATTTCGATTACGCGGGTGACCCGGTCTCACTCGAGTCGAAAGGAACGGTCGGCTTGATTGAATTTTTGATTCGAAAAGCCGCGCACTTCACGGTCTTCTTCGTCCTCGGCGCGCTTTTCGTCAAAGCCGTCTCGCGTACTCGTATTCATGCCGGGCTTACGCTCTTGTTCGCATGGGCGCTTGCGACCACGGTCGGCGTATATGACGAGTTCCATCAGAGCTTGACGCCGGAGCGGACGCCGCTCATCCAAGACGTCGTCTTAGACAGCTTCGGTGCGCTATGTGGGGTCGTGCTCCTCGGTGGCCTCTATTTAGTGAAACGGCGAAAGCGTAAGTCGCGATCAGGCTACATGATGACAAGGTAAAACAAAAATGTATAAGGTTGTTATGTGAAAAGCGCATCTAGAAGCGCTTTTCTTTTTTTATACGGAGAACTTGTGACAGAAAAATGAGCAAATCTGCCTATATACCCACGTTTTTTAAGCGATAAAACCTAAATCAGGTCAATGTAATGCGAATGAAATATAAGTGTAAAATAACTTCAGGTTTAGATTGCTATAATGAGTCTCAGAGCGAGAACGAAATCTCGTCAAAATTCGACAAATACACGAATCTATTATAGATAGAAATACACACGACTCAGCGGAGGGAAGCACATTGGTTAACTTGAAGAAACTTGCGGCAACCGTCACTCTAGGGACTCTTCTTATCAGCGGCACGACTCCTGGTTTTGCGGCGTCACTCACAGACAAGCAAAAGAAAGTCCAGCAGCAGCAACAACAGAATAGTTCTGAACAGTCAAAGGCGAACTCATCGATTCAATCGCGTGAGCGAGCGATCAGCAAAGAGCAGCAAGAGATCAACAAGTTAGACGCTCAACTCCAAGAGGTCATCAACGACGTGGCTCAAAAGAAAGCTGAGATTCGTGCGACACAAGAAAAGATTAAAGAGCTTGAGGCTCAAATCAAAAAGTACGAAGCGAAAATGAAAGCTCAAGAAGAACTCATGAAAGAGCGCATGGCGACGATGCAAATGAACGGCGGCACGTCGATCAACTGGGCGGAGTTCATCTTCGGTTCGAAAGACTTCGGCGACTTGATCACACGGATGATCACGGCCGGTACGATCCAAGAGAATGACCAGCAAATCTTCGAAGAGTATCAAGCGACGAAAGAGAAGCTCGCAGCAGCACAAGCCGAGCTCGAAACAGAGCGCGATACGCTCGTGAAACAAAAAGAACAACTTGAAGAGCGCAAAGCGGCACTCGATAAGAAAATGAAAGAGCGCGCAGCGAAAATCAAGAAGTTGAATGCAGAAAAAATCAAATTCGAGTCGAAATTGATGAGCTTGAAAGAGATGGAGTCGACATTCCAAGCGCAAGAAGCATCAATCAAGGCTGAAATCGAAGCGCAACGTCGTGCAGCTGAAGAAGCGAAGCGCAAAGCAGAAGCTGAAGCGGCAGCGGCGGCAGCAGCGAAGAAAAAACAAGCTTCGAACGCATCCTCTTCATCGAACGCGGCGGCAGCGACACCGGCAGCATCGGCACCGGCGAGCGGCGGCATGTTCCAACGTCCGTCTGGCGGCCGTCTCACACAAGGATGGGGACCAGCGAGCGGAGTGAACGGTTATACGTTCCATAACGGTATTGACTTGGCTGCACCAGTAGGCACGCCGATTCGTGCGGCACAAACGGGTACGGTCACGACTGCAGGATGGGGCGGAGCTTACGGGAACCACATCATCATCACACACGTCATTAACGGACAAGTGTGGACGACAGTATACGCTCACTTGAGCTCAGTGTCGGTCTCGGCCGGACAACGTGTCTCACAAGGCCAACATATCGGTGGCATGGGTAGCACAGGTAACTCGACAGGGTCACACCTTCACTTCGAGATCCACCGTGGCGGTTACTCGTACTCGTCTTCGAGCGCGGGCAACACGGTCAACCCAGCTTCATTCTTGTAATAACAGACAAAGTGATCGACGAACGCGTCGATCACTTTTTTGTTGCCCGGTAACTGATGAACGTCAACAAGGCGGCGCCGAGGACGCTCAACCAGAGCGTGTCCCAGTTCGGGTCGTCAAGGACGCTCATGCCGCCGACGATCATCATATAAGCGACGACCGAGCCGATGAGCATGGTCGCTACGACGAGACGGACCCGTTTCGGGATTTGATTCCACCAATGCCTCATAAAAAATCGCCTCCACCTATTAGTATAGGGGAGGCGGGGCGATTCATCTAGCGAGTCGGATCCAAGAAGATTCCATGATCGGTTCATAGCCGACTTCTTGATAGATCTTGTTCGATGTCGGATTCGTCAAATCGGTGTAGAGCGTACAAAAGCGTTTTGTCTTCAATAGCTCACGGCTGAGCTCGGCGACGATGGAGCGGGCGTAGCCGTTCCCACGCCGCTCGGGAACGGTGTAGACGAACGAGACGGTGACGCCATTCATTGTCGCACGCGACTTCTTCGCGCATGAGACAATCTTCCCATCCACTTCCCAGACGTAGGCGTCGCCATTGTCGACCATCGCCTGGACGACACGGCTCACCTTGTTCTTGCTAGAGCGGTCAAGCCCGTTCTCATGTGCAAAGGCGTTATACCATTGCTCAAGGAGCGGACGTTCGGCCGGGGTCGCTTGACGAATACGACCTTCTGCAAGCGCGACATCGTTCACGCGTTCAAGCCGATAGAAACCTTGCTCCATGAAAAACTCTGGCTCATTTCCAGTGAAGTGAGTCCATAGAGTATAAAAATTCATCGCCTGTGTTCTCTCTGATACGACATCTCTAAAGGTTAGCTCGCTCTCGAGTAAAGCCGGTATTAGAAAACTCATGACATCGTCGGCCGTCTGTTCATCAAACAATACATAATTGAGCGGATGGGGTGGGGTAACTTGCAATGCTGCAAGAAGACGGTCATTCGCTTCGATTGTAACTTGTGTGAAGTCATCATATTTGTCTTGCTTAATGTCGTCAAGTACACCGATCATCAGACTGTGCTCAGCTTCTCGCTTCATCAATTCCGGCAAGACGCGTTCTGAGAACGCACCGGGATCGTCACAAACCTTGAATTCCATTTCGTTTCCCCCTTTATATGTATGAAAAACGGGCAAACCGTGAGGCTTGCCCGTTGAGCACGTTATGCGATTTCTTCGCGTTCTTTTGCGTCATCCAAAATGTTGGTGTTGCGTTTGAAGTAATGAACGATTTTGGCGATGGCGCCGTCTCCCGTGACGTTTGTCGCCGTACCGAAGCTATCTTGTGCCAAGTAGAGGGCGATGACAAGACTGAGCATCGTTTCGCTGAATCCGAGCATCGAACCGAACAAACCGAGCGAGGCCATGACGGCTCCACCTGGTACGCCTGGTGCCGCGATCATCGTGACGCCGAGGGCGAGGATGAAAGGGAGCACGATGGCGAATGACAACGGCATGCCGTTCAAGTACATGAGGGCGACACCGACCGACGTGAGCGTGATTGTCGACCCTGACAAGTGGATGGTCGCACAGAGCGGCACCACGAAGTTGGCGACGCCTTCGTCCGTGTTGTTCGCTTTCGATTGACGAAGTGTGACCGGGATTGTCGCCGCTGACGACTGTGTCCCGATGGCTGTGAAGTAAGCCGGCATCATCGTCTTCAAGAGACGAAGCGGGTTCTCTTTGTTGAGAGCACCTGCGATCGAGTATTGAATCAAGAGAATCGTCAAGTGAAGAACGATAATCGTGACGAAGACGAGCGAGAACACCGAGAGAATCTCAGCGACTTGTCCGGCATACGTCATGTTCATGAAAATTCCGGCGATGTGAATCGGTAGTAGTGG
This sequence comes from Exiguobacterium sp. AB2, assembly GCF_000696055.1. NCBI lineage: Bacteria > Bacillati > Bacillota > Bacilli > Caryophanales > Exiguobacterium > Exiguobacterium sp. AB2. Next base: position 197,575 of record NZ_JNAA01000109.1, on the reverse strand, counting down.
AATGATGACTTTGCTGATGAGTAGCTCAATGATATCGCGGAAGTCCATGGCAAGGTCGAGTGAGCGCTTGCTTTCAATCGCGGCAATCCCGATTCCGATCACGAAAGCGAGGACGAGCGCGGTCATGACACCAAATACAGGTGGAATCTCGAACTCCATGAAGCTTTTCAAAAGAGCTTCTTCCGGGTTTTCTGCAGAGGCCGTGCTGCGTGACAAGATTTGCGGGAACAAGTTGCTCGTCGCAAAGTAAGCGAGCGTACCGGCGACGATTGTCGACAAGTAAGCGATGACGGCCGTCAAGCCGACAAGTTTGCCAGCACCTTTTCCGAGCTCCCCGATGCCCGGAATGATGAAGGCGAGAATGATTAGTGGGATGGCGAAGCCTAAGAACTGCCCGAAGACGGCGTTGAACGTGACGAACGTCCGGACAATCCAATTCTGGCTTTCTGGTACGAGGCTACCGATTAAAATACCAAACGCGATGGCGATGATGATGCGACCTAGAAGGCCAATTCGTAATTTCAAATAAATCATCCTTTCTAAATGTTTGAATTGTTGCTATTTTCGCACATTTCCCGCGCGGTTGCCACCCTAACTTTCATAATTGAGAGAAGATTGACGTTTAACAACTTTCGAATAGGGTAACATAAATTGTTGTCGTACAAAAGGGAGGGGCTTCTTCTTTTCCTAATATACAATCGATGTTATGATTAATTTTGAATAGACGAAAAGGAGGGGTGACACGTGCAGGTACAACGAACAACGATCCACATCGCGGGTCAAGACTATACGATTGTGAGCGAAGAGCCAGCTGATCATGTGAGGGAAGTGGGCTTTCTCGTCGATAGTAAAATCCGTGAGATTCGTGAACAGTCCCCTCATCTAGACGCTCGTCAGGCGGCCGTTCTCGCCGCCATTCAAATCGCGAGCGATCACGTCAAATCTAAACGAAATATGGGAGAATAAATCACTTTATGGTTACTCTACTTATACTGTTTTTCTTGTTTATCGGGATTGTCAACGGTTTCCGCCGTGGGGCGATTCTGCAGCTCGGTCATTGGGTCGCGCTCATCATCAGTTTCTTCGTCGCCAACGCCTATTACCGGGACTTGGCTGAAGCGTTCAAGCTATGGATTCCTTATCCGTCGCAACTTGACGGGACGCTCCCGGGCGGTGTGCTCGACTTGAACTCGCTCTCAGGGATCGAGATGACGTTCTACAACGTCTTCTGGTTCGTCGTCTTGTTCGTTATCACGAAGCTTGTCTTGCATCTGATCTTGTCGATGCTCGACTTTTTGACGGACTTGCCGATTTTGCGTCAATTGAAAGGGATTATCGGCGCGGTGCTCGGATTCCTCGAGTCGTACGTCATCACGTTCTTCATCCTTTGGGTGATCGCGTTCGTCCCGATGGCCGGTGTCCAAAACGCCGTCGACAACTCGTCGCTTGCGACGTTCATCATTCAAGATACACCGTATCTTTCGGAATGGTTCTCGAATAAGATGCTGTGACACGACAGGCCGGAATGCAAGCAAGCGCTTGTGTCTCGGCCTTTTCTGTATGGAGAAGGGGGAAAACTCATGAATAAAGTAGAAGCGATGATGCTGCTCGAAAAGATTGCGCAATACATGGAAATCAAGGGTGAGAATCCGTTCAAAATCAACGCCTTCCGAAAAGCCGCAACGGCATTAGAAAACTCAGAACTTGAACTCGACGAGATCGAGGATTTGACGACGATCCCAGGGATCGGCAAAGGCACGGCGGCCGTGCTCGAAGAATGGCGGGACACGGGCCGGAGCGAAGTACTCGAGTCGCTCCAAGCAGAGATTCCGTTCGGCTTGATGAAGCTGCTCAAGATTCAAGGGCTCGGCGGCAAGAAACTCGCGCAGCTCCGCGAGATCGGCGTCGTCGACTTGGAGTCGCTCATCCGCGTCTTAGAAGACGGGACGGCGTCCGAGCTGCCGCGCTTTGGTGCGAAGAGCGTCGAGAAGTTGCTCGCCGCGGCGAAGAACCTCGAGTCGCGCCCGGAGCGTCTGTCGTACGCGATGATGCGCCCAGTCGTCGAAGAAATCGAGACCGTGCTTGAAGCTGAGGCGCTCGTGCTCCGCCATTCGGTCGGCGGCAGCTTCCGCCGCGCCGAGGAGACGTGTAAGGACTTGGACTTCATCATCGCGACCGAGGAACCGGTCGCACTCCGGGACAAACTGCTCGAGCTCCCGTTCATCAATGAAGTCATCGCGGCCGGGGAGACGAAAGTGTCACTCGTCCTCGAACGTGAAGAGATGGTGTCGGTCGACTTCCGGATGGTCGAGCCGGGCGCATTCGCCGCGACGCTCCACCACTTCACTGGCTCGAAAGACCATAACGTCCGCATGCGCCAGCTCGCCAAAGCAAAAGGCGAGTCGATCTCCGAGTACGGCGTCGAGACGGCGGACGGCCTCTGGCAACCGGAGACGGAAGCGGAGCTGTTCGAGCGCTACGGTCTGCCGTTCATCCCGCCTGAGTTACGAGAAGGACATCCTGAATTTGAGCATGACCTCTCGAAACTCGTGACCCTCGACGACATCAAAGCCGACGCCCACATGCATACGGTCTGGTCGGACGGGAAGCTCACGGTCGACGAGCTCGTCGCGGCGATGAAGGCCCGCGGCTATGAATGGATCGCCATCACCGACCACGGTAAGTATATGACGTTCGTCAACGGCTTGACTGAGGAACGGCTCGAGGCGCAAGGGGAAGAGATTCTCGAAGCCGCGAAGAAGCACGACATGCACGTGCTGCGCGGCGTCGAGATGGATATCCGGCCAGACGGCACGCTCGACTACGAGCCGGAATTCTTAGCGACACTCGACTACGTCGTCGCCTCGATTCACTCGAAGATGGACCAATCGGTCGACGAGATTATGGCCCGGCTCGAGAACGCCTGTCGTTCGCCGTACGTCAACGTCATCGCCCATCCGACGGGTCGACTCATCGGACGTCGTGACGGGTATCCGATTGACGAGGAGCGCTTAATCGCCCTCGCGAAAGAGACGGGCACGGCGCTCGAATTGAACGCCAACCCGAACCGACTCGACTTGACGGCCTCAACGCTCAAGAAAGCGAAAGCGGCCGGCGTCAAGCTGATGATCAACACCGACACACACCACCCGGACATGATGGAAGATATGGCGCTCGGCGTCTTGCACGCCCGTAAAGCCTATCTCGAACCGTCCGATATTATCAACTGCCTCTCGTTTAAGGACGCCAAAGCGTTCTTCGACGCGAAGCGACAGAAAGGAACATGCTAGATGGATCACGCGTTACGCGTTTTAGAATATGAAAAACTGCGCCAACAGCTCGCCGCCCACGCCGCGAGCTCGCTCGGGAAAGACCGGGCGCTCTCGATGCAACCGGATTATTCGTACGACCGGGTGCTCGCGAATTTGAACGTCACGAAAGAGGCGACCGAGGTCGTCCGTCTTCGGGACCGACTTCCGCTCGGTGGACTGACCGATGTCCGCGCCGAAGTGAAACGGGCCGCCATCGGCTCGGTGCTCTCGACGAGTGAACTGCTCGCCGTCGCCGCCGTCATGTACAGCGGCCGCCAAGTGAAGAACTTCTTTGAAAAGCTCCACGAAGACAACGAAGACCTCCGTATCCCGCGTCTTGACGAGTATGCGGAGCGCTTGACGAAGCTGATTGAAGTCGAGCAGTCGATTCGCCACGCCATCGACGACCAAGGCACGGTCCAAGACTCGGCGAGCTCACAACTGCGCGGTCTCCGGACGCAGCTCCGTAGCTATGAAGGTAGCGTCCGTTCCCGCATCGACAACATTCTCCGCAACAACGCCAAGATGTTGTCGGACGCCATCGTCACGATTCGGAACGACCGTTACGTCGTCCCGGTCAAACAAGAGTACCGCCAAGCGTTCGGCGGGATCGTCCACGACCAGTCGGCTTCTGGTCAGACGCTCTTCATCGAGCCGCAGGCGATCGTCTCGATCAACAACGAGATTCAAGAAGTGCGCTTGAAAGAGCGCGCCGAGATCGACCGTATCTTGAGCGAGCTGTCGAACCTCGTCGGCGGTGTCGCCGATTCGGTCGTGACGAATCTCGACGTGCTCGCCACGCTCGACTTCGTGTTCGCGAAAGTCGCGTACGGCCATGAGTTGAAGGCGACCGAGCCGAAGCTGAACGACGCCCGGGAAATCAAGTTGAAACAGGCGCGTCATCCGTTCATCCCTCGCGACGAGGTCGTCCCGATCACGGTCGAGCTCGGTGAGGATTACACGTCGCTCGTCATCACCGGCCCGAACACCGGCGGGAAGACGGTCACGCTCAAGACGATCGGTCTGCTTCAGCTCATGGTACAGTCCGGTCTTTACGTGCCGGCCGAGTTCGGGACGGAGCTATCTGTCTTTGACGCCATCTATGCCGATATCGGGGACGAGCAGTCAATCGAACAGAGTCTCTCGACGTTCAGCTCACATATGACGAATATCGTCAGTATGCTCGACAAGATCGACTTCATGTCGCTCGTCTTGTTTGATGAGCTCGGTGCCGGGACCGACCCACAAGAAGGGGCCGCACTCGCCATCGCCATCCTCGACGAAGTGAAGCGGCGCGGGGCTCGCGTAGCTGCGACGACACACTACTCGGAACTGAAGGCGTACGCCTATAACCGGGAGGGCGTCATGAACGCCTCGATGGAGTTTGATATCGAGTCACTCAGCCCGACGTACCGTCTGTTGATCGGTGTACCGGGACGCTCGAACGCGTTCGAGATTAGCCGTCGCCTCGGGTTGTCAGAGGATGTCATCGACAAAGCACGGAGTCACGTCGGCACTGACGCCGAGTCAGTCGAATCGATGATCAACGAGCTCGAGTCGGCGAAACAACGCGCCGAGCAACTCGAACAAGAGTTGATCGTCAAGCGCCACGACCTTGCAGAAGAGCAGGCGGCGTTCGAGGCGAAGATGACGGAGTTCGAGAAAGAACGCGACACGATGTATAGCGAAGCCGAGGCGAAAGCCGACAAAGCGGTCGAGCAGGCGAAACGTCAAGCGAACGAAGTCATCGACCGCCTGAAGAAGCTGCGCGAGCAGGGCATCGTCAAAGAGCACGAGATTATCGCCGCGAAGAAAGAACTCGAATCGGCGAAACCGACGCTCCAAGAGAAAAAGATCCAAAAAGTGAAACAAAAAGCGCAACAGAAACGTACGTTCAGTAAAGGCGAAGAAGTGAAAGTGACGACGTTCAACCAAAAAGGCTATATCGTGAACCAGATCAACGACAACGAGTACAACGTCCAGGTCGGGATCATGAAAGTGAACGTCAAAGCGGACGACCTTCAGAAGATCGGACCGTCGAAAGAGCAGCCGCTCAAAGCGAAAGGCAGCTCGTTGAAGCGTCAGAGCACGACGAAGTCGGAGCTCGACTTGCGCGGGGTCCGCGTCGAGGAAGGACTCTCGCGCCTAGACAAATATATCGACGAGGCGCTCGTGTCGGGTTACGACAACGTCCGCATCATCCATGGGCTCGGTACGGGCGCGATGCGACAAGCGACGCAAGAGTTCTTGAAAGGACATCGCCACGTGAAGAGTCAGCGCCCGGGCGGCATGGGCGAAGGTGGACTCGGGGTCACGGTCGTCGAGTTGAAGTGAGGACGAGATGCTATTGGGTAACGTAACGTTTAACGTCATGCTCGAGTCGTTCGGTCTATATACGATCGCTGGGCTCATGATCGTCGTCGGGCTCGCCATCTTCGAGGTGACGACGCCGTACAGCAATTGGCGCGAGATTCAAAAAGGCAATATCGCCGTCGCACTCGCGACCGGCGGGAAAATCGTCGGGCTCGCCAACATCTTCCGCGTCGTCGAGAGCCATCACGACCAGACGATGGACGTGTTGGTCGGCGGGAGCTTCGGTTTCGTGCTCTTGTTGGTGACGTATTGGCTATTCGATTTTTTGACGCCGTCGCTCAAAGTGAACGAGGAGATCGGGAAAGGGAACATCGCCGTCGGTCTGATGGCGTTCCTGCTCTCGATTGGGGTCTCGCTCGTTGTCGGCGCGGCGTTGGTGAGGTGAAGACATGGTATACGAGAGATTGGCAAAGATTCTCTTTATCGGGGCCGGACTTTTTTTAGTGGCAGCGGTACTGTGGTTTATCTTTTATTGAGGGAAGGCGACGTTTTCAAACGTCGCTTTTTTTGAAAGGGGGAAACGGTTTGGCCATCGATTTGAAATTTTTGATGACGACCGAAGACTATGTACTTGAGACGGAAACATTTCAGATGAAAGGCGTCAACTATTATCCACTCGAGTGGACGTTCTTCGGGGCAAGTAACCCGACGATGCTCTTGACGTGGGACGCAGGACGGGACCGGATCCTCATCCGTTTCGAGCAATATGCGGTGTTTCTCGGGACAATCGAGGACCATAGCATGCACGAGGAAGGGCTACGCAATGCCTACCCGATTGTGAAGCTGAAGACGTCCCGATTCACACGGTTCGCAGCAGAGCATATGGGGACAGAACGTGTCAACACGGAGCGGGGGACGCTTGCGCATTACGTCATCCGCACGTTCGAGCAAGAATTTCATGTCTTGGCATACGAAGACCCGATCGTTGAAGACTTGGGGAAAGTCGGCGATACAGGTGTCGTTGTCGAAATCGTTGACGAGGCATGAGTTTATAGTGTGAAGCTTCGTACACTGAATCCATCCTCTCTGATAAATTTCACTTTTGCTATGTTAAAATTAGTAAAAGATAAAGAAAACAGAAGCTTTCAAAGCTACATTGAAAGTTGAAATGGATTGGGTGGGGGCGCTGTATGAGAACGCAATTTGAAGAATTAAAGATGTACGAGAGCTTTGACGAGTTGGCCAACGATGTTCTTGATCTTGCGCATGAAATTTTGCCCGAGCAAATGTTCTATCTGACGGCGTTTACGGATTCGCAACAGGTCATCTTGAAACTGTCTAATCAAAAATCATCGATTCAAATCACAGAAAATATGGTCGTGGATTTGAGCAATTCTGTCTGTGGTCGCATCGATTTCGAGAACAATCAACCGTTACGATATGAAGACGTCAAGCGAGACTGTGATGTGGAGGAAGTGGAGCGTCTACTCGACGATGTGAACATCCGCTCTTATTTAGGCATCCCGATTTCGCTGACGAACGGTGAAAAGTTCGGTACGCTGTGTGCCGTCAATGACGAGGCGAGTCTGTTAGACCCTAGGAGTATCACGTTGTTGCAACGAATCGTGAAACTGTTCTCGTACTATTTAGAATTAGAACGATTCGTATGGCGGGACATGCTGACGGAGCTTTACAATCGGCGCTATTTGACGAAGTACTTCGAAGACCGCTCGAACGAGCACGGGGCGCTGTTCTTCCTCGACTTGGACGGATTTAAAAACGTGAACGATACATACGGCCATGACGTAGGAGACGTTGTCTTACAGGAAGTTGCGTGTAGACTCGAAACGATTGTAAACGAACAAAAAGAGGCGTTCGCCGTACGGCTAGGTGGCGATGAGTTCGTGCTTCACTTTTCGCGTTCCGCGAGTCTTGATGAATGGGGACGCATCGCCAACCAAATCATCGAAACGCTAAGCACGTGGGAGACAGCGTATCACGTCTCGGCGAGCATCGGCATCGTCACGTATACACGAGACGAACAGACGAGATTAGACACGCTGTTGAAACAAGCAGACGATGCCTTGTACCGAGCGAAATCTTCAGGGAAACGAACGTTCAAATTATAGGGGAAATGAGTGGAATCGGGTAAAGGTGTTAAGAGGGCGTATGGAGCAAGGGGAAAGGGAGTGAAGATGATGAAATCGTACGAGATTGAGTTTCATTTGATCAACGAAGAGATTTTGACGTATACGGTCGAGGCGGAGAGCCGCTATGCGGCGCTCGAATCGATTTATCAATCGTTCCGACACGCGTCGGACGGGTTCGTCCAGTTCGATGAGGAAATGATTTTGTTCCTCGATCACGTGGCGTATGTGAAGGCGTTTGAGATTGTGGAGTGAGGAGGGGCTATCGTGAAGCATAATAAGCTAGTCCGTGACCGGGTGCCCGAAATCATACAAGCTTCAGGGAAGCAGGTCATCGTCAAACAGTTGAATCAAGCCGAGCACTTTGAGCAGGCACGTTTAAAGCTGTATGAAAAATTGAAAGAGTATGAGGACACGAACATCGATGAGGAGTGTCTCGAGGAGTTAGCGGATATTTTGGAGCTGGCCTATGAACTTGGCAGAATGCACGGGGCTTCATTTGATGAGATGAATGCGATTCGGGAAGAAAAGCGGGAGCGGAAAGGCGGATTTGAGAAAGGGTTGTTTTTGGAAGAGGTTTTGGAGTGAAAAGAGACAGCCTGCAAACTTTTGATGAGTTTGCAGGCTGTCTTTTAGTTAAATGGCAATTCTTTAATTAAATCTTCAGTGTGAAACTCTCGATTCTCATATTCATTCATCAAATCTAGATATGCATTTTGAGCAGTTTCAGGATCGGTCAAGAATACCTCCAGCTTTTTGTAAAGTATGTCCAGTCCACCAGCCGCATATTCTTCAATGATTTCAAAGTTATCAAGAGGAGTGTCTTCTGTGTCATCACTTGCATCATGTTCCACCGAGAAGCTTTCAAATGCGTCTTCTAAGTGCATAATTAATTTCATGAATTGTAAATCTTGTTCTGAAAATATTCCGAGCAAAATTTCTGGACCAGCTTTTATTTTCTTCCTACGCTCGTTACTGTAGCCAAACAATAATGCTGCCATAAATGTGTCTTTGTATGTCTCAAACAATTGAGCGTCTTCTCTTAACGCCGTATACATATGATCTTGTGTGCTATCACGACGAACTGATCGCTTTGCCATTACATTACCTCCGCAATTTCAGTATATTCTCCTGAAACTTCATTCGTGTGATTAAGAAGTTTGTAAGATCTACCTACCCGGTGATTAATCGCTTCGTCTACTTCGCCACGCCATTGCGATGTAGATACGATTACAACTACTTGATCCGATAATTTAGGAAGATTCGTAGCTACCCGAGAGCGATGATCTGCATCAAGTGCTCCAAACGGAGAATCCATGACTAGAGGAAAAATGTTTCCAAGATTTAAATCTTCATCTAAAGCATGACCCTTTTCCTTATCTTTATATTCCCGGGTTAAATCTACAATAGCTCCGATAAAAGCCAAACTTGTGATTTGGGATTCACCTTGAGACAACCCGATATTTCCTCCATTCACATCAGAAACAAGTAACTCGTAATTATCTGTCAACGAAATCGAGTAATCTTTTCTTAATAACTGCGAATAGGTTAACTTAATTTTCTCTTCTAATTCAGATTTAACTTGAGATTCTCTTAATTTTAATAGACCGACTAAAGTATCTTTTACTTTAGTCGCAGACTCTAGAGCAAGTTGAAGTCTAAGTTGTCGCTCTTCTGCCTTGGTCAATTTACTTACTTCTTTATTCAAGAGCTCTTCTTCTCTTGAAAGTTCATCAATGGAACGAAGTAAGTCTTCGATATTAGCCTCTGCTTTTACAATGGCGGTACGAACTGAAGATTCTTTCTCAATTAAATTTGTAGAGTTTTCGATATTGCGTGAGCTCGCCTTCATTCGCTCTTCAATTTCTCGTAAGTCTTCTTCAAGTAATTGAAGTGTGGCTCGCAATTCTTCGCGCTCGCTAATCAATCGTTTTATTTGTGAGTAAAAATGTGCTCTAGCAACTTCCCAACCACTTAACTGGAAATAAAGATGATCCATGTCGTTTTTCGATGTTGATAAATCCAACACTTCATTTTGTACTTTTTCTAACGTTGAAATAGAGGTTGATTCGAGTTCATGTCCACAAAGACATGTTCCGTTTGAGAGTAAAGATGGAATCAGCTCGGGATGAATCAACTTCTCAATCGTATCTCGCTGATCTGTGCGGGCGATTCGTTGGAATCTCTTGATTGGTAACTTCGAGAAAGCAAGATACCCGGAATTGGACAACTGATTTCTTAGTTCTTTTAGCTTTTCATCAAATGCATTCTTCGTTTCCGTAATGGATTCAACCAGATGGTCCCGAGTCGTTTGAAAAGCTCTAGTCTCCTCTCCGTTTCGAAGGGCATTTTCGATGCTTTTTAATTCGTTTTGAGCTGCTGACAGTTCTTGTTTTGTTTCAGCTAACTGATGTTTCTTTTTTACTTTGTCTTCTTCAAGTTGATTGATTCGCAAGTATTTATCGCTCAATTCACTTTTTACGTTTTTTGAAACTTCATCACGTAACTTCACGATAGTTTTACTTAGGTGGTCAATTGAATTATCAAAAAGTTCTAATCCCATCATTCGTTTAATTGAGTCTCGAATTTCAGAATAAGCTTCTTTCTTTCCTAAGTGGTCCATCCGCTCTCCATCGAAGAAAAAGAACGTATGGAGTTTGTATGGCAAAATTCGATTGATTTCATACGCGATGTCTCTAATTTTTGTTGATTGATTCGTAGCAATATTACGCTTAGAAAGCTCAACTTTTTGATTTACAGTCTTATTTTTTGGGAGATTGAGTATGTTTGTCTCGTCATCATATTTTGCATGTAGAAGACGACGAAGGTCATATTCGTAATCGTTGTGTTCGAATCTAATTCGAACTGATGTACTCAAATCTTCTTGCTGATTTGTGCTTTCATGAATAGCTTTGTTATTAAAAATAGACTCAGAGTTCGGTAATTTGAGTTCTCGGCCGTAAAACCCCCAAATTAATGCGGTCAATAGCGCCGTTTTCCCGCTACCGTTTTCTCCATGGATGACAGTAACATTTCTTCCTGATCCATGAGCAAATTCAATTTCATTTTGGCCATAATACTGACGAAAGTTTTCAATGACGATTTGCTTAAGAATCATGTCAAATGTACTCCTTTTTTATGAGTTTTGAGAATTCATCGGGCAGTTGGGCAGCAGTAAACGAACCCTCTTTATCTAAATAGTCTTTTTCTAATCGAATTATATTTTGAAGAATCTGTTGTTCAGTTTTTGATAACTCGCTCAATAATGCATATACGTCTTTTTCATTGGTTGATTGTTCCGGATTCATTATATTCACCTCACAATTTATTATAAGTCGACGAGATTAAATGCTTCTTTTATTGGGTTCAAAATACGAAGTGCTTGATAGTGGTTTTCAGAGATTGATGCAAATTCATTCACTCGTTTAAGTTCATTCATTAATAGTCGTCTTTCAATATTAAATTCTTTATCCGTGAGCAAGTCAATTTCTGACAAGGGGCGTGGAATAACGATATAGTCGTGGATGTAAGCATACTCTTTTCCCGGGTGTTTCCTTAATATTCTTCCGCGGCGTTGGATAAACTCTTTAGGATTAGTCGTACTCGCTAAAATGTAAGCGGTCTCAGCGGAGGGGACGTCTACCCCTTCATCTAAACAACGAATTGCGACGAGTGCCTGAATGTTATTATCTGAGAAATCCTTTAACAGTGTCTGCCGAAGTTCTTTCGTCTCAGTCGAAGTGAATGTTTTGGCTGTGATATTCAAATCATCATTTAAGAATTGAGCAATGTGATCGACATGTCGTTGGTCTTCCTTAGAGTGATCACCACAATACACGATGGTATGACTTAAATCATCTTGAGTGCTTAGTTGTTGCTTTAACAATACATCTTTCTCTTGCGCTGCATTGATTAGCCGTGCTCGTTTAATCAAAAGCATTTCCAACATTCCTGTATCATTCCCTGATGATTCAATTGATTTATCATCAGACAGGTTAATCAATTTTGAGATTTTATTTGTAAGCTCATGATAAATTTCAAGCTCTTCTTCAGTAAGTGACACTAGATGCGGGTAGTAATAGTACTTCGTCAAAAAGCCTTTTTTAATGGCCTCTTCCAAAGTAAACTTATATATTGAGCCCCCGAAATAATTTAATAACTGTTCCGTTCCGATTTCATCATGATGCCGGATTGGTGTAGCGCTAAGCGCTAAGCGATTTTTAAATTGTACGGGAAGCGCCTGCAAGGATTGCTTTGTTCCTAGATTGTGCGCCTCATCGGCGACAAGCATGCCTGCATCTGTAATTCGATTAAGTTGAGCCTGGAACTGAGCATTCTTGAATGTACTGTTGGTAGTGATGACGCACATGAAGTTTTTGATTTTAAAATTATATTGCGTAATTTTTCCCGAAAGAACGGCGCTCCACTGAGATTTTGAACCGTAACACAGAATCGGATCCATCCCAAATGCTTTAGCATCTTTAGCCCATTGGTCGACGAGATGCTGATAAGGACATAAAATAATAACAGCCAGACGACCGCTGTTCTCGAATCGTTTTGTGATAGCAGTGAGAGCCGTAAGGGTTTTTCCAGTGCCAGTGGCCATCTCCAATAAACCATGATAATTATTGGCTTGCCATTCTGAAATTGCTTCAAGTTGATAGTCCCGAGGTTTAAACCAGTCAGGTAAAGAAGGGAATTGAATGGTTGAATCCATATTACAGCTCCTTTATCATATATAGAAGTAGGTAAAACCTACCATATACCCTTATTATAGATATAATAAAGAATATAGTTAATAAAAAAGTTATTAAGGTTAATCGAAAGGAATGAAAGACATGGATTATTATTTCTCATTTCTAAAAACCATAAATCCAAAGGCGGAAGAATTGGGTCAGATTGTTCAAGATAAATACTATAGCGACCCTGAAAGTGCATTATTAAACTCTCGGAAAATGATTGAGGCTATTGTAGGTGAGTGGTTAGAAGTTTGCGGACTTCAGAATACATATAACTTAAATGACAACATAAAAGTGCTTTTGACCGAGGACATTATTGATCGGACGATTGCAACAGATCTTCATTACGTTCGAAAAAACGGAAATAATGCAGCACACGAATTATTTACAAAAGAAGCCCATGAAATCTTACCTAAAATTTGGTCAAGTCTTTATAACATTGTGGATTCTTATGTGCTGAGTTACGAAAACCCACCTGTAGTCCCTAAGTATGCCCCGCCAAAACCTCCTACTCCAAAGAATGATGGGGTGAGTCATGACGATATTCTTAAAATCGTAGAAGAACAGCTTAAGGCTAAGCTTCAGGCGCTAGAGGTCAATAATAAAGTAGAAGAACCTCCTGCAGTGACAATCGAAGAACAAAAAACAAATAGATTATACAATTTTGTTCCTCATATTGAGAATCGCAACGAGAGTTATCTTTACAGCCTCTTATCTAGATTAAACGAGTCATCGAAAGAGGCAGTTGAAAGTGCCGAACTTCCATTAAGCTCTCTAAAGCAATATCTACACGTTGAACGACCAATCGAGAAAAAATTAATTCAGCTTTTACAGCAACCTGAGCAAAAAAGATTAACGCTCTTAATTGGTAGTGTAGGCGATGGAAAGTCACATATCCTATCACACCTCCAGTCTGCTGAGCCTGAATTGATGAGCCGATATAAAAATAAAATTTGGAATGATGCGACGGAAAGTCTTTCCCCTCGTAAAACGGCGATGGAAACTTTATTTGAGAAGCTCATTCCATTTTCCGACCAACGTTTGACGGAAGGCTCGGATGAGTTTGTTTTGGCTATAAACCTAGGTGTATTACATAAGTTCTTATACGATTACGTGAATTCATTGAACAGTGACTATACATTTAACGAGTTAATCGCATACGTTGAACAATCAGGAATCTTTGAAAATGAAATTTCTCAAGCCCTAGAGCATGAGTGTTTTTCAATGGTTAGTTTCTCGGACTATCCAATGTATGAACTCACGAAGGGTGGAGTGGAGTCGAGCTTCTTAATGCAAATTTTATCGAAGATGTTCGATCAGAACGATGACAATCCATTTTATTTGGCATATGAGGAGGATATTAGGCAAGGAATTGACTCTATCGTCCATCGTAACTTTTTATTCATGAACAACTCGAATGCACGGCGCAACCTTGTCAATCTAATCGCCCGTTCTCTCTTAAAGGAAAAAGCGGTTTTATCGATGCGTCAATTTTTCAATTTGATCTATGAAGTGATGGTTCCAGGAAATTGGTCAAACATTAGTAAACAGAAAGTTGTGCTTGAAACGTTGCTTATCCATGGACTGCATCAAAAGATATTTACGAGTCAAAATGATTCCCCGATTTCCGTCATGTTAAGAAACGAGGATCCAATTGCTTATCGTTCTGAAGAAATAGATCAAATCATTCTTCAAATTAATCTTGAAGCTGACGTAAGTGGGTTCGTTTCTAGGTTCGATGAGTCGACTAGACAAACGTATCAACTTGATTTATTAGATCGAGAGCTCATCACCGAGCATACACAATCGTTGTTGCGATTACTTTATCTATCTAACCCTCGAGAGATGAACATTTCTCAAACAGCGATTGAGACGTTCTCAAAATATCTATATGCCTATTACACGGGACAAAGATATGAGCTCAAATCACTTTATGAGAAATTCGAAAATGCGCTCATGCTATGGTTCGGTTTCAAAAAAGACCAAAAAAAATATCTGTTTGACACAAGTGCAAAAGTTTCAAAACGTTATCGGATTGCAAAACCGGTCAGCTTCACGTTAGATCCAATCAGCATGGTGGCAAAAAATGAAGAACAAGTTGTTCAGTTCCGCAACTCATTATTCATTCAGTTTGCAGTAGGTGAAAACAAACAAAGAATCAAACTTGAAGTCGATTATAAAATGTTCGATTTGATTACGAGAATTGATCAAGGCTACCAACCATCCAAGATTGATTTTGACGATGCGATTCGATTCAGCGAATTTGCAAATGCCATCCGCACGTATAATTCAAACAATGAAGAAGTGTTGATTTATATCATTCAAACGGGAGAAACGTTTGTCTTAAAACAAGAAGCAGACCCGTTCAGTAGTGAAGAAAAAATTGTGTTCAGTAAATTGTAAGTTCTGAAAGTGGGTGTAAAATGATGAGATTATTACCAGAAAAAATATTTGATGAGAAACAAGTGATTGTTCTAGATAAAGATCGAAAAAAGATAGCAAAACGCCAAACCTCAAATTTTTATCAAGTTCTTCCTTTTACTACAGGGAAGAGTGATTCGATCAAAAATGCCCTCTCAGATTGGGAAAAGGAAGTCGGGGCTTTCTCTAGAAGACTTCTCAATCGAGATCTATCAGCCAAATCATTCAATACAGATCACCTTTTAGAAGGGGTATTGGATCGAGTCGAGAGTTTACCTGAACACGAAGATGAAATTCATACTTTTTTCAGTGATTTGCTTCTTCAAAGAGATGGCGGATTGAATGTTACTCATCCGAGCATGTTTATGTACATTCAAGGAAACCCTGCTACTAAGAAAAAGTTAGGTACTTTTTTAGCAGACTTGACGCACCATGCTTTGGAGGAAGTACAAATCGAAGAGATTAGACGAATTTTTATGTCTGAGCAAAATGAGACGTTGTTAGACAAAATGATTGTGAACTTACTGCCTAATCTTACTGAAAAGAAGTATAGCGTGGAGCATGCTCTTTATTCTTCGTTACCAATAAAATTATTGGGCGAAGATTTGATTTATTTAGCACAGCATCCTCAATACTTTTTGAAAGAAATCAACCATTTACTTAAGTACTACTTACACTATGTTGTTTCCCAGACAACAATTAAGATTAATAATTTTGAATCGTCTAATTGGCATCAACCATCAAAATTGTTTTATACCATTCATCACGAAACGACTGTTACCTCAAGACGTAAGACGATGAACTCAGGTATGGGACTTTTAAATAGTGCTAGTGAGAATATATTTGTACATGAGTTGACGATGGCACAATTGAGTTGTAATTCTCATAATCAATCATTAAAGCAAGATAAGTCTAAAATCATGACTTACGATGAAGTTTATAAGTATTTTGAATCCCTAGAAGAGGCGGACCAAATTCAATTTTTAAATGATATTGATTTGCAAAGTGAACGGATTCTCACATACGCTGGCTTTGAAAATCAAGTGAAACGTAGTGTGACATTTAACGAAGCGGTTAAACAATTGTTCAACACGATGAAAATTACGACTCCTAAAGAGGCACAGTCACGTTATGGCGATCACGTCAAGAACATCGCAAAGTCTCACTTTACGAAACGTCGAGGACGTCTAGGATACGTATTATCGTTGAACCAAGAAATGTTGATTCTGATGTGTGCCGTTAGTTGTAAAGAGGATCGAATCACATTTGTAGAGCTGCTGGAGCGTTTGAGTCAAAGAGGCATCAATTTTGATAACGAATCATCAACAGCACTCTTACAATTATTAGAAAAAATAAACGTCATCGATAAGAAGAGCGATAGTGGGGAGGCGCAATATGTCAAACCAATTTTATGAGTACGTCACTAAAAAATAAACGGTCATTTTTTAGTAAACACTCCGCAACCTGGAGACAAATATTACTTGCAGCTAGAAGAAGAAAGTCATGTTAAATATTTGAAAGACTATCTTGAACAAGAAGCAAGCGAACGAGTTAAAACGTTTGAGTATGAGCTCAATGGTGTTACTGAATACCGCACAATTGCAATTGATTACGGTACAAGTGAGTTGATTATTGCGACTCAAATCGAAGGCGTTCAACCCGATTTCTTCGTTAAGCTTCGCAACTTGGTCAGTGAACAAGAAGGGGAAGGCGTCAACCGCTCACTCCTTGTGATTTATCATGGACAGCTTGATAGTATTGATGGTGGTGGCGCCAACCTTCAAAAAGAAGGAATGCCCTTGAACCCACAAAAAATTCTAGAAGAACTGAAGAGTGAATTAAAACAGATGGCCGAACGTAAGGGCGCGTTAGTTGAAGTAATTGATTTTCATTTGAAAGAAATTGAAGAAGAATTCAGCTCGTTCAAAGGTGTCTCGTTCTTTGATTTTGAAGAAATCTTATCCCTCATGCAAAAATCAGAACTTTCAAAGTCTGATTTTCTAACTTTACGATTTTTCCATGATCAAGAGCTAGAATCGTTTGTGCAGACATCTTCCAAAAAAGAAATCCGAGAGAGACTGCGTGAAAACCGAGATTTATTTGAGTTTGTTCAAGATAGTCATTTCAACGAAACGACGGAGACGCAATTACCTAAAAAGTTCAATGAACAAGGTGTCAATAAACTCAAGCATGACCATTGGAATGAACTCACGTTGCAAGATGTCATCAAGCTGAAAGCTGAAAAAAACAATAAAGTGTTTGAAATTGATGAAATTACAATCGTCAATGAACATTCGTCCGTAGTTGTTTGGGACCGACCACACAAAACGACTAAGACTGGAAAACGTACGCGCTATGTGGCGATTTTCAATCCGTCTCAAGAGCAAGAAATCAAATTGCGAGCTAAGTATGTAATTGAAGGAAAAGGTGTACGCAAGAGTTTGGAAGAATCACAAGTCAAAATCGAGTATTGTAATCCTTTACTCGAAGTGACGCCAAGTGTGAAAACAAACAATCTATATGTGACGCTCACTTCTACGCAAACTCAGAGCGCTACACAGTGTACCGTGAAATATAAAGTCAAAAATGAAAATACACTGTATTCAGAGTTAAATATCATGGTGTTTCCATTCTCGAGCGAGGTCTTTAAAGACTACGCTGGAACTTATGAAGTAAAACGGGTTAAAGGGAACGATGCCGAATATTTGATTTTAGGGAACAAAGAAGGCGAGCTACGATTAGGCGACGGTTCACAAACGCCTGTGTATCAAGAGCGAGCACTGGTAAAAGTAGATGATGAACCGAACATCACGTATCATTTTGATCAAGATTTGTTTGAAGAAGATCAATTTTTGCAATTAAGCGTTGGAGAATCAACTCCAATTAATATCAAGCTGAGTGTTGATGCCTCTAAACCGCATCCAATCGCAAATATTAGATTGTATAAAGAGAAACGTGAGAAGCGTTCTTCGATTGTCCATGGCACGGATGGAAAACTAATTTTAAAGAACCAAATTTACTATCCACAAAATGAATATAAAGATTTTTTAGAGTATGAAATGGAATGGCTTGAGCAAAGTATGCAAACAGCTATATTGTCTTCAGGTGTAATCAGTCCTGTCAATTTGGAGTTTGGTGTTTTCTATGAGTTGAGAGAAGCGTACAATCTCTTCCTAAATCACTTTAAAATCAAAAAGACTGTCCCGATGTTAGCATTTTGGGATGATGAATATAAACGAGTTGCTTTGAATTATGTGGAAGCCTATGTAAAAGCGATTGAATCGATTCAAGAGGCTGATCGGTTATTTGAAGTCGGTCACTCGATTTTAAAATTAGGTGTGTTGTTTAACAAAAAAGAGGAAATCGTCTACTTCACTCCATTCCATCCGGTTAACGTTGCGTTTCAATTAGAGTTGAACACTCAACTTGGGGATGAAGAAGTGTCGGAAAGTGTGCTTAAACGTTTACGTGCTGATGCACTGGCCCCATACCTTTGGTTTGAAGGTAAAGCATATAAAGCAGAAGCTCAGTCGAATTTACCGGAATGGATGATTTATCGAGTAAAGGAAGAAGTTGTTGTAGCTGAGGCTGACCGCTTCCTGTCAGAAGTGGTCAAAGAAAAGTTAAATCAGTTTGTAGACCATTTCACCTCACTCTTTTATCAGACAAATCAAGTCGTTAGAGCTCCTTTATATTTAAATGTGATTGAGATAAAAAATGATGAGATGGTATTAAAAGGTGTTGTTGAATGGATTTTCCGTCAACTGAAAGATAGTTATGAAAAGAATAAAGATGAAGTGATTCCGGTTGAAGTAAAACTTTATTGTGATTCCGGTCGATACAGAAGTGCATTCGATCAATTTGCAGCTAAAGATTTCATGGAAGACGATTGGGAGCAGTTTGAGTATTTATACACGCTCATTCCCAAAAACTTTATTCTTTCTCCACAAGAAGTGGCAGAGAAGATTCAATCGTTCATCAATCACTATCATATTCAAAATGAGCAATTTAATGATTTTGATTATGCTCACATCAGTTTCTATAAGATGAGTGGTGAGGAGCAAGTCATTACCGATAAAATGGAGTACATTAAGAGCGGAAATGCAATGAGTGGTTTGTATTCGACGCTCGCACCGACAATTAAAGATGGACAATTTAGTATGGGGTTTGGACTTCGCGGTTATGAAATTGAAGACAACGATTTACTCTTGCGCTGTGCTAAGTCGTTTAATGAATTGAACGTTCATATGAAAGACAATGGTAGCAGTTCATTCGCACACGGTGTCACGGCATTGGCTAGTATTACTGATGCGAGAGATGGCTACAAGCTGCAGAACATCTATGAAAGTTCTCACTGGGTCACGCTAATTGAACCAACTGTTGACCTTGGATATTTTTCGTCTAAGCAAGGAAATCCAGATAATGAATTGATCATCATTCACTACAACGATCAATCATCTTCTTACCGGTACGATGCGATTACTGTTACGAAAAAAACAGCGCAATATCAAGCGGTCATTAAAGATTATTTGAACCATGAAAAACCTGATTTGAATACGGATGAGAGCATCAAAGAAATCATTCAAACATTCAACGTCATCAACGGTGAATGGCTGCTCTCGATGATTCAACAAGGACTCAGCAATGAAACGGCTCGAAATATTCATAAGAGTCGAGAAAAATTCAGTTTGTTGGCCGCTGTGAAATATTCGTTGGCTATGTTCACAACCGACGACATCACCTGGGTTCCAATCTCTCTAGAGGAAATTTTACGTGTGGCAAAAGCAATCGGGTTGAACCACGCGAGTTCACCGTTCACCGTTAAAGCGCTAGGGAAGTCAGGAAGCTACTCAGACGACTTACTCTTGATTGGTATTCAAGAGACGGAAGGCAAATTGAAAATGCATTTCTATCCGATTGAAGTGAAAATCGGTAGAAATTTGAGCAATGTACTAGATAAAGCACGAGAACAAGTTATAAAGACGAAAAAACTTTTCGATACTGAGTTGGGTGCAGGGGAGAGAGAGACTACATTCTCGCAGCAGTACTATCGGATGTTCTTTGCCCACTTATTCTTGGCGAATGCCAAGAAGTTGTTTGAAGGAAATCTATGGAGTGAAAAGAAAGATTATTATGATTTCGAGAGCAAACGTCTTCCGGTGATTGAAAAGCTGATGAAAGGCGATTATGAAATCTCTAACGAATTAGCTGATTACTTCAATAAAGGTGTAGTCGTGTCATTTAAAACGGAAGAGACCATTTCGTCAGTAGAGCGAGTTGAGGATGACATCCTGTTGCTCAATTTACCAGAACAATATGGAATCAGTGGTGGTTCATATTCGATTGAAGAGATTCGACAATCAATTATTCACGGGAAAAAGGACATCCCTAGAGAAGAAATGCTCGAAACATTTAAAATTAACAAAGTTTAAATTAGTAAGACCGGCTCATTTTAAATTGAGCCGGTCTTACTGCATATTTTCAAAGTTGTTTAATAATATCTAAGTCTTTTGATGAGATGCTTGAAGATAGGGAGAACCGAATCGACGATCGCACTTCGTCCAATGTTAATCCAATGGCTTGTAATACATGGCTAGGTTTACTTGAACTGCATGCCGATCCTGTGGAGACGGCCATTACAGGAGCCAGCTGTTTTACAAGTACTTCATTATTGATTCCTACGAATTGAACATTCACAATGCCCGGGATTTTATTGGTCTGGTCACTGTTGAAGCGAATGTTCGACCCAAATTTTTGGGATAATAGTTGAACCAAGTGCTGTTCGAGTTTATGCAATTTCTGAACATTTTTAGACAAGGATGCTTGATGCATTTCAGCCGCTTTCCCCATCCCTACGATTAAAGGCACCGCTAACGTTCCACCACGCACGCCTTGTTCTTGGCCACCACCGTGAATCAATGGCGTTAATTTTCTTGGGATACCATCCTCATCCATTTGCACATAAGCGACGCCGACACCTTTTGGACCATTGAACTTATGCGCAGAAGCAGATAGGAAATGAACGTTTGTCAGTTCTGCCAGGTTGATTTTCATTTTCCCGACGACATGGGTCGCATCTGTATGGAACAACGCACCATATCGCGCCGAGAGTTCAGAAGCTTTTTGAATGTCATTCAAAGAACCTAACTCATTATTACCCCAGATGATTGAAACGAGTGAGGTAGGGCGACTCTTTAAGAGCGATTCTAATTCAGAAAAATCAATTCTCCCGAACTGATCAACTGACAGGTACTCTACATGGATGTTCAGCTGTTCATTCAAATATTTAGCGATTTCTAAATTAGAAGAATGTTCGGCTACCGTAGTAATGACCTGATGATCCGGTAGGGAAGAACTCACACTTTTTAAAATCCAATTGTTACTTTCTGTAGCTCCCGATGTGAAATAGAGCTCTGAAGAAGAACAGTTAAAAAACTTACTTAACTGTTCTCGAGCCTGTTCAACAGCATTCTTGGAGTTCTCTGCCAGTGAATAATACTTACTAGAAGGATTCCCGAATTCCTCAAGAAAGTAGGGAAGCATCGCTTCAAGTACTTCAGGATAAACAGGTGTCGTCGAGCTGTTGTCTAGGTATAGCATGTTACGCCTCCTGTAGAGCTAATAACTCTCTTAAGAATTGATTCGTACTTCTTGAAAACTGAAATATTTGATAAAGCTCTTCAGCGCCTCTAGTAATGTGCGCGTTAAAGTAGTCGGGAAAATATTGATCTTCTTCAATGTGCTTATTGGCATGTTGGAGAATCATCATTTTGAACATTTCATCGTGCTCTCCAGTTAATGTCGCCCGATTGATTTCAAAATTTGAAATCGTTAGGCCTTTGATGCTTGATGGAGCTTGTTTGTTCTTTAGAGAAATTCCAATAGCGAATCGGGCCAATATATTGGGTGTGATATGAGTCGAGTTTGAAATCTCTTTTAAATAGAGATGAGTCTGTTCGGTTAATTTAAGACGGTAATTCATTCATTTTCACCTGCGCGTTTTCAAATTCAAAGTACGATGGAATGACTTGTGTCTCTAAAAGATCATTATCAAATTGGAGACTATACTCTCTAGAAATGAACGGTTTCAATACTTCGTAGTAGTCCTTACTAATCTCTGAGTCTGTAGATAGAACCAAGACTTGTTCACCAAAGTTAGGAAGCAAATTTTGAAGGATATTGTATCGGTGATCTCTGTCTAGTCGTCCTAGTAACGTGTCGAAGATAAATGGCATTTGATTCTCTGAAACTTTAAAGATTGCCCAAATCAATGAAAGCAATAAGATTTGTTTCTCGCCGGACGATAGGGTGGATACCGAGATCCGAGATTGATCTTTGGACAACAAATTCAGTGAGAAATCTTCAGGCATAATCGACAGCTTCTCAATGTAGTCTTCTTTGCGCATCAGTGTTTTCAACATACGTAAGGCATTTTCTTCAACATTACGAATAACTTTATGGCGTTGTTGAAGTTTAAAGTCTTCAAGCAGAGCCAATGTTAGGTTTGCGTTTTGAGAGAGGAGACTCGATTTTGAAGTGATTTTCTCGATTTCTTGTTTAAGCTGAGCGTTTTCTTCTACCAGACTTGAATAGTGATCGTGGAGTTCGTTCTCAGCTTGAACGATTTGTTCAAAACGTTCCTTTAGGTGAAGATGCTTTACTTTTAATCGATTTAATTCTTCAAATTGTTTTTCGAAGTCGACATGATTTTCTTCTCGAATGATTAATTTTCTCCGTAGTATCTTCAGTTCATCGATGATTTCATCATCTCGAGTAATGTCTGCTAATAAGGATGAAGAAGACTGCGCGTTCACAACAGAGAGCATATTCTCCACTTTTGCTTTTGAGCTAAATGAAGCATCGTGAATGATTTCAGCTTCTGGAACCGCAGTTTTTAATGCGGCGTTAAATTCATTTTTCAACAAATCGTGTTGAACGGTAGCCCCTAAGTTACGGGATACGTTTTTATAAAATTCATCGGTGAAGACTTTCTCTAAATCCTCCACACTTCGAACCAACAACTCAGATTCTACTTGCTCCGCAGCTTTTTTAAGTAAGTCATGATTAATCGCGAATGCATAATACTCACTAAAGAAGTCTGAAGTTGATTGCTTCAACCTTTGGCGTTCTTGTTCAAGCGTTCTAATTTCATCTTTTAACTTTGCTTCTTCTTCTTTACTAATCACATCATGGGCCTGTAGCGATTCAGAAAATGAAGTAACTTCAGCTTCACTAATCTCGATTTTCTGAAGAGCTTGCGATTTTTCTGTTTGGATGTGTAAAAGTTCTTTCTCAGCTTCAATCAAATCACTTTGGATTTCATCCAAACGTTTTGATTTATCTTTACTTAGTTTGGTTTTAGCTTCATCGCGAACTAACGTTTCGATTGTTTCGGTCAATAAATCAGGAATTTCCAATTTAAAGGCGCTTTTCATTAAGTCATCAAGATATTCCGAGAGCTTTCCTTCATTGATAATTTGGTTAATTGTTTCTCCGTCAAATAAAGAGACGTTGAACAGATATAACGGAGTTCGTTCCAAAAATAATGAGTAGACTTGACTCTGATCTTTTTCTGCTAATGGGAGGCTACTCGTGTCACGATAAATATTAAAATACTCTTTAATATTTTTTGCATCAATGCCCCATGAACGTTCAAAAAGGTAGCGTGACGTAATTTGGTTCGTAGTTGTAGTAAACGTGATTTGAATTTTTGAAATCACTTTTTTCACGTTATACCATTCACGCTGGTCTCGGATTTCACTATTGATTAACTTTTCAATCTCACGGAAATAAGAGGGAGTTGGCGCTTTGATTCCAAACGCCTGACTCCCATATAAACCTGTGCGAAGCGCATTTAAAAATGTCGTTTTACCGGCACCATTTTTCCCTCCGATGAGTACAACATTTTTATTGGAGTTTTGATTCGTGAAATCAAACGTTTGGTTTTTGTAAGCTCCAATGTTTTTTAGGACAATCGATTCAATCTTCATCTCTCTTTAAATCTCCTTGCTCTTTGTAAAGATTTAAATAATCTTGGCTCAATAAGGCGGCAACATCTTTATTGAATCCGCGTTTAACTTTGACTCCAAGAAAATCATTTGCTGTCGTAAACAATTTTTGAACCATATTATAATCAAGACCATGTTTTTGTGAAAGCAACTCTAAGTCATTTGCTTGATCACTCGTCAAAATTTGACGGTCGTCTTGTTCCCAATCCAAATCCGTACCGAATACTTCCCGATATAGCTCAGGTAGCGTATCTTTCCAATCCCCTTCACGGAGCCATAAGCGACGGATTGCGCGTAGTTCATCATCTTGGATTAATTTGTACTCAACCGAGTTCGGAACTTTTAAATCACGTTGCAAGACTAATAAATCACGCATCAATTCACTTCTAGTAGCTAATGTGAATGGTCCAAGACCGAGATGTGAATAGACAGCTTGTCCGTCTTCATTTTTCTCAGAAACAACGAATTGAATGTTGAATTCTTCTGGTTTACTCAAATCAATATTGTGCGCTGCGATGAACTGACTCAATTGATGTTTAGGTACTGCGAGAACACTCTCATCCGTTAACTCTTCAAGGCGGTCTACAACTTTGTGAGAGCTAGCTGCACGTCCACCTTTTTTCTTTTGAGCAATATAAATACCGTCTTCATTAATTTCGTGAGGAACTTCTAATAGATAGAAGGCGCCATTCATTCGTTTATGCATTCGCTTCGAGCGGTCGTCTCGAATAAGAACCATCTTATTTCGGAACTTCAATAAAGGTTTTAGCCAATCATGTTCACCTGTTTGAATGAATCCGGTTAAAGATTTATCCTGATTGACGACAGTACATGTCCAACAGCCAAAGCGACTGTTTCCACATGAACCAGCGCTTTCCTTAATGTTTTGGTCCACGACCAATGGACATTCGCTACTTGAGTCCATATACATCTTTTGAAGTTTATGATGATCTTCGCCCCAAGGAGCGGGATTTTGGAGAAGGTAACTCCATACATCATCCAAAACAAATTCTTTAATCGGAGCAAACACATAAGCATTGGCCAAGGAGGTATGTCGCATCAGCTCGCTACCAGAAATTTCATGGTCTTTAATTGATTGACCACGGCTTGTACTTTCCGATGAACGGACACCAAGCACCATGATGATTTCTCCATACTTTGAAACTTTATCTTTTATAAAACGGTTGGCTGGATCGATTTTCAGGCGGTCCGTACACCATCTAAACGTTTGGTTAGGGGTAGGGTAGCCACGGCCGATAATATTCGTCCAGAAAGTCTTTTCCGTGAGCGGTTTGACCTTCTGTGTTTCAATCGGAAGATTGTACTTTAGCGCCGCTTCTTGCATCCGATGGAGTGACCCGTTAATCATCGAGACGACGAGTGGGTTTTCTACCAACGTATCCGATGAAATGATAAATACTTTCTTATGAAGTTGTTCTGGCGAAAGTTCAAGCAATGCCTCAAAAATGAGTTGGGTCGTCAATGTCGAATCTTTTCCGCCGCTAAATCCAACTACCCATGGACGTGAATCATTTAAATAAACGCGCTTAATTAAATCGATGGAACGTCGGGAAACCGTGTCCCCTTCATGTTGAGTAAATAAATTACTAATAATGCCTTGTGTCATAAATCATCATCCTCTCGTGCCAAAAACAATTACATAGCAGAAATGCTAGATTTTTGTTGGTCGAAATCTTTTTCTTCTTTGCTGAGTTCAATGCCAAGTAAAGACTTGATGCGAATGGCGGTTAAACGGATTGTATAGTTATTCTTCAGGATTCTTCCGTTCTCATTAAAGGCCCGGCCCTTCCAATCTTTTTCATTCGATCGGCTCCAATCGATGTCCTTAAATTTCGAAAGGTATGCAGTCCACGTGTCAGGTTTTTGCTCTATCAAAGCACGAGCCACCTCTGCGGCCGCTTCTATAAATAGACCTTGGCCGGCAATTGAAATCATACGTAAATCACGTGGGGAGATTTCTTTATTAAATACTTGCTCCCATTCATGAATACTATTGCATAGCGTGATCCAAAACGTTTTAATGTTCAATGCATCTTCTTCAGTTAAAAGTGCACCTTTTTTCTTATTAATCAATCGCTTATTCGCGTTGTAAATATGATTCAATGCCAATAGTTTTGGCGAGTTTTTAGATAGGGACGTTTTCTCCATTTCCGTATAACGTTTTAATAGGGGAATCTCTTCAACAATTTCTTTTGTTAGTAAAGACAGTTGATCCCGATGGTCATATAAAATCCCGATTGAAGATGTAGTGTTGACGGCGTGACGGTTTAAATCAGAGAATATTTGTTGCGAACGTTCTAATCCCTCATCATGGAAAAAGACAACCGAAATCGTTTCATTTCCTAACTCAGGCATGATTTTTAGTGCCTCTTCAATGGCAGCCCGCCGGTGTTGCCCGTCATTGATTAAAAACCGCGAGTCTAATGCAATAGAAAGTTTTCCTAAATCTTTAAAATTGGGTTCTTCTGAAAATGGCGTAAATTGAATTTCTCCATCAATCGATGCAGTCAAAGAAGAAAAGACATAATCCTTTGATTGGTCTACAATGTAATTTGTGATTTCGGGAACACGAGATTTATTCAAAATACGTTGCGATCGGTATTGGGGAGGAACTTCTTCCTCGTCAAATAGAAAGATTTTTGGAATCAATTTAAGCGGGCACATCACAACGAAATATTCTTTCTCGGCTTGATGGCCTCGCAGAGCCGGAAAATTATAACTGAAATTAGGATCCATAATCAGTCTCCTTAAATAAATTACGTACGTAATTTATCAATTTTAATAAGTAAAGTTTATCATATGCTTCTTTTCAAAAATAGCGAACAGCTCAATTAAATTAGAAATTTTCGTCAGAAAAATCCCAACGATTATTCGCTGGGATTATGCAGTCAGTAGTTTGATTAAGAACTCTTCTTCAAAAATGGCATCGTCTGATTCAAGGAGTGAGGCGATATGCGCGACTCCTAGTTCAATGAATCGTTTCATATAATCACGGATCGTTTTTTCGTCTTCTACTTCTTCTTTTAACTCATTGATGATGAGATGTTTGGCAAGTAAGTAATCATTTCCATTGATAATCGAGCCCATGTCCCAAGCGCCAGAACTTAACTCAGTAGGGAGCTCAGATGTGATCGAATAGTTTTCGATTCCGTGCATTAAACTGAGCTTTACTACAAAGGGTCGTGGGTCCTTCGGCACGTAATGCTCTAAATGACTAATGATTAAATCAATTCTTTCTTTACTTACTTGTGATAGCTTAATTCCTTTAGAGTCCATGATCTTATCCTTTCACGAGTTCGAAGTAACCTTCACGAATCAAGGTATACTTCTCTTTTTGGTTATAATCCAACATGATTTGCTTCGATGTGTATTCTTTCATTAATTCTACATACTCAGACGTAATCTCCGTATCTGTAGAGAGAATAACAACCTGTTTACTAAGGTGTTTATAAAAATGCTCTACTAGATTTTTACGATGATAGCTATCTAAGCGTCCGAGCGGTGTGTCGATAATCATTGGTAAGTCCAAGTCGGCAGCTTTAATCATTCCCCAAATAAATGCAGATGATATAATTTGCATCTCGCCGGCCGAACGTTCTTCAACTGAAATTTCAGCTCCGCGCTCATTCTCAATTCGAATCATCATTTTATGACGGTCGACGAAAGCTCGTCCGAATTCATCTTGTTTTCGCATGAGCGTATTCAACATGCGATCAAATTCGCGACTAATCAGATCGATTTTCCAAGAGAGAACTTTTTCCGAGTACTCATCGATGGCTTCTTTGATTTTACCGTAAATTTGAACATCGTCTGCCAAGTCGACTGCATTTGAAGCTGTGGATTTCGTTCCTTTTAATTTCGCTTCCAGTGAGCGGATTTCTTGGACACAATCCTGTTCTTTTTTCTTAATGTTACTATAGATGCTTTTCGTTCTCCCAAGCACTTCTGTGATTTCTTGAATTTTTTTATCTTCTTCATCAACACTAATTGCCGAAGGGGCTAAGTCAATTTTTTGTTGTAAGGATTCGATAGAATGTTTAATATTATTCGCTTTTTTGATGAGGTCCACAATTTGCTCTTTAACTGAAGATGCATCGACATTCATGATAAATCTGCGGTCGTTAGGCGAAAGATCGTGCCAAGTATTTTGACTTTCTGTTGCGGTCGGTGCATTATAGTTTTCGTTTGATAACCAAATCGTTTTCCCGATTTCTTCAACTTGATGTAATTGCTCTTCAGTCAGAGGAGGATCGATTGGCTCTGAAAGCAACTTAGACATAAACTGATGATATGGTGTCAAGATTTCTTCCACTCTTCGTTGATCGGAAACGTATCGTTGTTCTACATTCAATCGTTTTTTCAAAGCTTCAATTTTCTTTGATGCAAACGATGGAATTCCTTTTTCTGAGAATAGCTTAGAGATTTGTTCCATCGTCTGAGTATATTGGGTTTCTAATGAACTTAAGTTCGAGACAAACTTTTCTCGTGATTCATTATTTTGCATAAGTTTTTCATTACGAAGCTTTTTGAACTGATCAAGTTGCTTGTTGTATGTCGAGACACGTTGTTCAGCTTTAGTTCTTTTTTCTATTAGCTCACTTAAGTGGTCTTTTAGCTCTGAGATTTTCTTGTTGTACTTTAATAGTTCGGTACTTTTTTGAGCAGTAGCTAGTTCATTTACTTTTCGTGAATAGATTTTATCTAAATCGTTCTTAAGCTCGTTAAAATAAGACATCCCGTTCATTCGTCTGATTGTCGCCTTAAAGTCAGCGGAATTTCGAGACGAAATAATTCGGCGGATTTCTTCACCGTCAAAAATCAAAAATTGAGAAGCTTCAAAAGGAATCAATTTGTCGATTGTGCGGTTGAAGTCATCTACATTGTGCGACCCGATTTGTTCATTCCGTTTAGGTCGAGCTGCGCCAATGGTGCGTTTGCTGAACGTCTTGCTTTCCGAGACAACTTGTTTTTTACTATTGTATTGCCATACGACTTTAATTTCGTAGTGATGGCCATCCCCAGGCTCAAATACAAGCGAGGCACTGGCTTCCCGTCCACCTTGTTCGAAGAACGAGTTATTAATGGTGTTCGTGAACTGTTGTTGAAATTCAGCATCAGTCATGCCTCGTCTACCGTATAATAAGTATCGAACGGCTTTCAAAATAGTTGTTTTTCCAGCCCCGTTGAGTCCGCCGATTAAAATGATGTTTTTATCATCAGAATGTGTATCAAAATTAATTGTTTGTGAATTTAAATATGTTTTGTAATTATTTAGTTGAATACGTACTAACTTCAACCCAGATTTCTTTCCCGATGAAGTAGAATGAGTTAACGAGTTACCTTTTTTAATCAAATATTTTAGTTCTTCTTCTAATTCTTTTTGGCGTTTAGTCGGCGTTGTTGCTTCTCCATAATAATTAGCCTTGGAAGTAGTAAGAACGTTTTGAAGTAGGTTAGGAGACAATGCATGACTCGCAGAAACTTCTTTTAAAATTTCTTGCTCATTTTCGTAAAACTTATGATTCATAGTAAGGTCCTTTCTGAAAAATAATATATGGTGACTATATTGTTAGTATAAAGGAAATTAACCTAAAAACCTGTAACTTTTTTAGAAAGGGTTTGGGTAATTTAGCCACTAAATAAACTTTTACATAATAAGGAGAGATTGTGATGAAAAGAATGTTACTTCGCAAAATCCAATTCGCCCTCCAGCATCACGGCGGGAAGGCATCATTGAAAGAAATCTATGACTACATCGAGAAGTCGTACTATCAACTCGAGCTCGATCGCTACAAAGATTGGAAGGCGCACGTCAACAAACAGATTCGTGCCCACTCGAGCGATTCCGCGAGCTTCAGCGGCAACGAAGACTTGTTTTATGCCACAGGAAATAAAGGCGTTTGGGGCCTTCGCCAATCAAATCACTAACCGAAAGCGCGACCAATTCAATTGGTTCCGCTTTCAATCGTTACAATACGTCACACGCACTTGCCACAAAATCGACAATGCGTTACACTTCGAGACAGTGTGAAAAAAATGTATAAGGGGTTTATCCATGGAAATTGTACAGCAGTTATCTCAAGTTCAATTACTCAACCAGTTTTGGTTGTTAATGGCCTTCGTTATCCCGATGGTCATCTTGTCACGGATGGTCGTGGCCGGTTCACGGTTCTCGCCAATCCTTGTCATCGTCATCTTCGGCCTCGGTCTTGGCTTCGTCATGGTCGAGATGGGCATCGCGACGCCGGGTCTCCCGGAGTTCCCGCTCGTCGACTTTATGTCACGAACGACGATTATCGCGCTCGTCGTGTCGTTCTTCGTCGGGGGGCAAGAGCTTCGTAAAATCTTAAGCAAGCAAGCGCTCGACGTAAAAGACATCGTCGTGCCGTCAAAAGAAGAGATGTTCCTCGGAACGGGACGGACGCAGTTCATCTTCATCCTCCGTTCGTTCTTCTTGCTCGTCGGACTCGAAGGGTTCTTCCGTATGATGATTCAACCGGGTACGGCGGAAGGGATCATGCTCTACTACCCGATTCTCGCGTTAATCGGTCTCGCGGCGTCGTTCCTCTTGATCGACCACAAGGCGCAAATCGACGACAAGCAGGTGTATATGCGTAAAGGTTTGATTGAGACGGTGATTCTTCTCGCCATCTTGTTCATCTCGTACGCGATTGCCATGCTCGTCCAACCCGTCATCGCGCTCCCGCAGATTTTCTTCGCGATGATCGTCTCGTCAGCACTCGGTGCCATCTTCCAAAACTGGACGTATGGCCCGACGGTTCGTGCGCTCCTCTTCGCCGGGATCCCGGTCGTCTTGGCAGCGAACTTCATGGTCGGGGGGTCACGCATCAGTGACGCGTTCGCCATCGAAGGTATGAACTCGGTCCTCTTCTACGGATTCTTCGGTCAATTGTTCTGGATGTTCGGTGGGATTGCGCTTCTCATGTGGTTCGCCCGCACGGCGCATATCCGTAACCTCGCACCAGGTATGGCCGGATCACTGTCGCACAGTGGTCTCACAGGCGCATGTACGGCTGGTGACTTCGGGAAAGTCGCAGCGAAACGTGCCCCGATCATGATCAACATCCCGTTCTTCGGTCACATCTTCGTCTTCTCGATTTTGGCAGTCAGTGCCGATAACGGGGCGCTCTGGATTTGGCCGACGGCGATCATCGTCTTGGTCGGTCTCACGCTCACGTTCCTCGCGCTCAAAAACTTGCGCGCTGCGAACGGCGAAGACTTCAAAGAAGTCAAGGCGCTCATGCAGTTCTCGTTCGGCTGGCAGATGATGGCCGTCTTCGGCGGACTCGTGCTCCTCAGCTTCAGCACGATCGCATTCGACTATTCGGCAATGGCCCAGTCGTCGGCGATCTCGCACTTCGGTCTCTTCGCGGCGATTCAAGGCGGCATGTTCGGGACAGAAGCGTCGCTTCTTATCCCGCTCATCTTCTCGATGCCGTTCCTCGTCCACCCGATCGTGTTCTACATGTTCGGGAAGGCGCTCGATAACAACGGTGAAATGCCGCGCGTACCAGTTTACGCGATGGCGCTCATCGGTGTACTCGGTGTATCGTTCGCGATTCTCGGCGTATAACAAAACAGCCGCTTCTACCAATGCGTAGAAGCGGTTTTTTTTGTGCTTATTTTTCTGCGAACGGCCGCCACTTTGGGTCTTTGACGTCGTGCCCGTTCGGAGTCCGGACAAATTTGAGCGAACCTCGATCGCATGCGCCAAAATGAATGTAGTTCTGTTGCGCTTGTCGGAGCGACACAGTATTGGCACCACCCTCATAATCTGGATCGCTGAACTGAACGCCGTCGTCTTCCCAGAAACAGATGCCGCAAATGTCATACGTGCCGGGTCGTTCTTCGTTAAGTGTTTGATAGCCGCAACAAGGGCATGTGTATGTCATCGAACATCACCTCACTTTTCAGTATAGCGCAGGCCGCCTACAAAAAAACGGCCGACACGAAGTCGACCGCTTCAGGCTCACCACAACATGGACAATAGCGTCAAAATCGCCAATCCGCCTTGCGTGAGGATGATTTTTTTATTGCTCGTGATACTGCCGTACAACGCGACGAGCACGATATAGATGAGGAGCATCGTGACAATCTCGATTGACTGGCTGACGAACAACCCGTACAGCAAGCCGACGCCGATCAATCCGTTATAGACACCTTGATTCTTGAACAGCACCAATACGGAATCACGCGCGAGCTCTTGTTCCGTCATGTTGAAGACACGGGCCGTCGTTTTTGAACGAGTGGCGAACGTCTCTAAATACAGGATGTAGAAGAACTCGAGTGCGACGAGCGTTCCGAGGACGAGGGTGAGTCCGGACACGTTAGTTGGCCGTCGCGACTTCCGTCACATGGAGCACCGGTTTCGCCGTCACGTAGTTGCCTACGTTTTGAGCGAACGCGATGAGGTCCGGGTTTTGGTTGTGTTGCTCGACGGCCGCTTGGTCGGCCCAGTTCTCGATCATGACGAACCGGTTCTCTGACGTCGTCGATTGGAACAGTTCATAGCTCAAGCAACCGGCTTCTTGTTTCGACGAATCGATGAGCTTGTTGATGTCCGCTAAGAAGCTGTCAAACGCGTCTTCTTTCACGTCGAAGATGGCATTGATTAGGATCATGTGGGGTTCCTCCGATTATTTGAAGTTCGTGATTGTTTCAGCGTCGAGGCGGACCGATTGGTAGCCTTCTTCTGCCGCTTTCCCGACTGAGAGAATCATGACCGGCACGTAGCGGTCTTTGTCTAAACCGAACGCTTCCGCAAGTTGGTCTTTCTCGAAACCGCCGATCGGGTTCGTGTCGTAACCGTGCGCACGGGCGACGAGCATGAACTGCATCGCGGCGAGGCTCGAGTCGATTTTGACGATGTCGTTCATCTCTTGCTTCGACAAGTTTTTGTAGTACGGGAGAATGGCAGCGAGCTGTTGGTCGCGCACGTCTTCTGGCATTTTGCCTTCCGCGACGGCTTGGTCGTAAATCTGTTCGCCGAGCTCGTAGCATTCCATGTCGCCGAAGATGAGGAGCATCGCAGCCGACGTGTCGTTTTGACGCACGTTGAACTTGATGAGCGGCTTGAGCGTCTCTTTCGCCTCCGGGCTCTCGACGACGACGAAGCGCCACGGTTGCATGTTGACCGATGACGGAGCCATCGTCGCTTCTTGAATCATCTCGAGCATCTCTTCTTTTGAGATTTTCACGTTCTCATCGTACACGCGGATTGATTTACGACCGAGGACGACGTCTTGGAATGTATCGTTTTTAAATGTAGTTGCCATGGGGATTACCTCTTTCTCTCTTGTTATAGTTGGTTTAACTTTTGTAGCAGACTCGACAGCTGGTTGATCTCGGACTCGGACAAAACGTTTGTGATTAAATGTTTGCCGCTTTCGTGATCTTGTTCACAGCTCGTCAAGTCATGTTTGGCTTCGTCGGTCAAATGGACGAACACTTCGCGATGGTTCGCCGTGTTCCGTTCCCGTCGGACGTAGCCTTTTTCTTCAAGGATCTTCAAATGGCGGGTGATGGCCGCATTGTCGATTTTCATCGCCTGCTGAATCTCGCTTTGCGAACAGACGCCCTTGTCATGCACGATCATGAGCATCTCATAACGGGTCAGGCTGAACCCCGTCTCTTTCTCGAACGAGGTCGCGACGCGTTGGTCCGCCAGTTTGATTTGGTAGAGCAGTCGGCTGATGTCTCGTAACTCCATCTGTGGTGTCTCACCCCTCTCATTTGATAAGTCAATTGTTGACTCGTCAAATGTAAAACATTCACGATGTCCTGTAAAGAAGAATGCTCAAAAAAACCATCCGCTTTTGCGAATGGTGATCACTCCTCATATGCCGTCCCGTCAAAGCGGTATTCCGTGATGAACGTCGTCTCGTCGAACCCATATAGCCGGTCGTGGTCGTTCAAGTCATCGATCGTCTGGAGCGAGGCGAACGAGGGCTCGCCGTCGCGCCCGTTCTGCGTCACGTTCAAATAACGTTCCGTGAAGTCGTCATCCTCGTCCGGCGTCCCGTCGAACGAGAAGTGGATTGATCTCACATCGTCCTCGAGCAGACGGATGATGTCGAGGACGCGTTGCTTTTGCTCGTCCGTATTGTCCCACGCCCCGTGCAACATGATCGCGACACCTAAAAATCGTTCAGGGTTCAGTTCGAAGATGGACGTCGCCGGCATCGTCTCGATCGTCTGTCCTCGTC
Organism: Exiguobacterium sp. AB2; assembly: GCF_000696055.1. NCBI lineage: Bacteria > Bacillati > Bacillota > Bacilli > Caryophanales > Exiguobacterium > Exiguobacterium sp. AB2. Next base: position 163,389 of record NZ_JNAA01000109.1, on the reverse strand, counting down.
CGGCGCCATCGAACACGGTCGCGCGCACGGTCTCTGCTTCCGTCAAGGCATTCGCGTCGACGAGCCGGGTGTGTAACGTCGACTCTGCTTCGTTCACCCAGTACGTCGGCATCACGTCGTCATGGATCGTCCCGTCACCGTACGTCCGGGCGTGATACGTGCCTCGGAGTGGGGGACGTTCGAGTTCAAACGTCGCTTTGAAGTTCGCCATTTTCCAATCACGTGACACGTCCACCTCGACGTTTTCCCCATATGTGTCATAAATGTATGTCTCGTAACGTTCCGTCGCTTCGCCGCGTCCGTACATCGTGCCTGCCACGAAGAGGGCGGCTGCGCCAATCAATAATCTCTTTTTCATGTCTGCTGTCACCTCTCCTCCAATGTACCCGAAAAGTCCCACCCACGTCTCGGTCTAAAGGCGTATACAAATTATTTCCAATTAACTGTAAACTAAAGATGCCCTCGAAGAACTATTGCATTTACGTGTACTAGTACATATAATACACTTATAACGGATTTAAGGAGAGGGTGTGAGCCATTGCTTTACAACATCGATATGAAAAGTTCGGAACCATTATACGAACAGATCGTCAACCAGACGAAAGCGCTCGTCATCCGTGGCATTTTACGGCCCGGGGACAAGGTCATGTCGGTACGCGAACTCGCGACCGACCTCGTCATCAACCCGAATACGGTCAGTAAGGCCTACCAAGAGCTCGAGCGTCTCGGACTGCTCGAGATGCATCGTGGCCGTGGCACGTTCGTGTCAAAAGATTGGGTCGACCAGGACGCTTCACGCGGACCGGTGATTGAAGCCATTCAAAAACTCGCCATCGATTGCCATTACGCGAACGTCTCGTTCGACGAAGCGGTGACGTTGTTCGAGACCGAATATAAGAAAGTAGGGGAGAGTCATGCTGACAGTCCAGCAACTAACGAAGAAAATTGATCGACAGACCGTGCTCGACGGGATCGACTTCACGGTCCATCGCGGCGAGATCGTCGCGCTCGTCGGACGGAACGGGGCCGGCAAGACGACGCTCCTCCGGACGATGGTCGGCATCATCCGACCGGACGCAGGCGATGTCTTATATGGGAAGACGAGTATCTTCAACACGCCGGAATTGAAACGGGACGTCATCTTCGTGCCCGACTCGGCCGACGCGCTCAAACATTACACGGTGAACGAGGCAGCTGCCTTATACGAGTCGATCTATCCGTCGTTCAACCGCTCGACGTTCCGTGAGACGCTCACGCGCTACAACATCGACAACAAGAAGATTCGCCAGCTCTCGAAAGGACAGAAGGCGATGGTGACGCTGTCGCTCGCGTTCGCTGTCCAGGCGAAGTACTATCTTCTCGATGAACCGACCGACGGACTCGATGTTGTCGCCAAAGCGGACGTCTTGAAGCTCATGATCGCGCAAATCGAGCAGCGTGATTGCTCGATCATCGTCTCGAGCCATCAGTTGCACGAGCTCGAGCGAATCGCGGACCGCGTCGTCATGATTGAGAAGGGACGAGTCAAGGCCGTCATGACGCTTGAAGAAGCGCGTGCCTTGAGCGTCAAATGGCAAGTCGTTTTCCAAGATGAGGTACCGGTCGCCCTGCTTGAACGAAAAGATATCGAAATTTTGAGCGTGACCGGCCGCGTCGTTCTGTTCATGGCGCGTGAGCGGTCGGATGAACTCGAGGCGTTTGTTGACAGCTACAAGCCGATGCTCATCGAGGAGATTCCGATGTCGCTAGAAGACGTGTTCCGCGTCCAATTAGGAGGTGAGGCGAATGTTGTCTAAAGTTCTATTAAATAAAGATTGGAAACAAGTATCGCTTTTATGGCTTTTACTCATCGGGCTCGGGATTCTTGCTTATACGGTTCCGGTATTCAATGAAATGCAATTTTATGATGAACAGATTCGGGATATTCAAGAGAATCCTTCCCAGTACGAAGACGGGGTGATTCCTAGTGATGTCGCTTCACTTGAGACGGAAGACTTCTTCGCGACGATTCCAGGCGTCGGTTATGCGATCGGTGAGTTAGGAACACTCTTGCCGATTGAGACGGTCGTCTTTCTCTATGTCGTGTTCGGATTCTTGATGGCATCTGTCTTGATTGGCAGTGAGCGCAACAGCCAAATGTCCGACTTTTCGATGTCACTCCCATTCAGCCGCAACCAGCTGTACATATCAAAATGGTTGATCGGCGTCAGTGGCATCATCCTCTCATCACTGATTGGCGGGGCAATCATGCTCGTCGTGATTCACACGTCACGCTATGCGTTCTTGATTGAAGGGGAAACGTTGAAAGTGTTTGCGGTCATTGGTTTAGTCATCTTGATTGGCATCTCCGTCTTCACGTTGTCGCTTTGGATGGGCTCGTTCGGAGGCGAAGCAATTTCTCAAGTGCTCTGGTCGATTGTTGCTTTCTTGTTCCCGGTTGGAATTTTGTCATTGGTGTACGGGTCGATTCAAGCGACTGCAGGATATGTCTCGTACGACTGGTACTCAGCAGCAATGGAAAGCCTTCCGATGCGCATCGTGTCACCGCTTGTGAACATCACAAATGTCGACACGTATAACTTGTTTACCGACAACTCGGTGTGGCGTGACTTTTCGACAGTCGGGATATTCAGTTCACTTCTCTTCATTGGGTTGACGTTCGCGCTCGGTCTTCTCATGTTCAACCGGGCCCCGCAAGAAAACAACGGCCGCTTCTTCATGTTCACGGGCTGGCTCTGGCTCGTCCATGTCATCATGGTCATTTGTTTCGCCATGCTCGGGGGCATCATTTTATCGGCCTTCTCGTACCCGACGAGTGTCACACTGTACATCATCGGCTTCATCATTGGCGGTTTCCTCGCCCACTTACTCGCGAGACGCCTGCTTTATCGCTTCAACTTGCAACTCAAATCCTAAGGAGGCATTCCCATGAAACGGTTCAGTCTATTGCTCGTCCTGCTACTCGTCTTGACGGGTTGTGCGGATTCGTCGACAAATCGCGCGAATCCGTTCCAGTTTAAAGGCGCCAAAGTCGGCGACAATAGCGCCGTTGTGGGGATTGCTCAAAATTTGCCGATGCATGATTGTTACAAGTCGATTGAACTGCAGACGAAGAAACGTCCATACGGTCTGACGGTGCGCTATGACGATCCAGAGCTCGAACGTCTCGAGCAAGAGCGGCTCGCCATCCGGAACGCCGCGACGTACTTCACGCTCGTCAAGAACGCCGAAATTGTCCGCTTCGCCTTCCCAAATCGTACGTACGCGTTCTCACGACCGGAGATGGAAGCATGGCTCGACATCGACTTTTCAACGATCAAATGGGAAAAAGACTTGGTGCATCGACTCGATGAAAAGATTGGCAATGAAACGCAGACAGAAGATTATTTCAAACGCATTTAACGTGATTGGATTTCATCATCCAATCACGTTTTTTCGATATTTTCTGAAAATTATCGGGTAAAGGGTAGATGAAAGCGTTTTCTTAGTCTTATAATGGAGGTAACTGAATCACTATTCATTCTAAGGAGGAAAAGCGATGAACAAACCTTGGTTACAAGATTACCCAGCCGACATGCCCGAGATGATTGACTATGAGGTGAAGCCGCTCTATGAAGCGCTCAGCCGAGCTGCGAAAGATTTCCCTGATCGAAAGGCCGTCTCGTTCATTGGAAAAGAGTTGACCTACGCCCAAGTCGATGACGCAGCCTACCGCCTCGCCACAATGTTGCAGTCAAAGGGGTTACAAAAAGGGGACCGCGTCAGCTTGATGCTTCCCAACTGCCCGCAATACGTCATCTCGTTTTACGCCGTCTTGTACGCCGGAGGCACGGTCGTCCAGACGAACCCGCTCTACACTGAGCATGAACTCGAGAACTTGATCACCGACTCGGGCGCTAAGATCGTTATCACGCTTGACCTCCTCTATCCGAAATCACTTCGTGTCAAAGAGAAGACGGATATCCAAACGATTATTACGACGAGCATCGCCGATTACCTCCCTTTCCCGAAAAACAAGCTCTACCCGATTAAAGTGAAACGTGAAAACAACATCGTCATCGACACGACGGGTTCGGTCGCATTCAAAGACTTTAAAAACTTCGGTCCGGTGAAACCGATCGAGGTCGACCCGAAAGAAGACGTCGCTGTCCTCCAGTACACAGGCGGCACGACCGGGCTACCAAAAGGCGTTATGCTGACCCACTTCAACTTGACGGCGAACGTCGATCAGATCTCGAACTTTTTCTATAAATATAACCGTGGCGATGAGAAACGTGTCTTGAGCGTCGTCCCGTTCTTCCACGTGTATGGCATGACGTGCTGTCTGAACTTTGGTGTCGCGAACGGCTATGAGCTCGTCCTTGTCCCGCGCTTCGACGTGACCGACGTCTTGAAGACGATCAACAAGAAAAAGCCGCATTTCTTCCCAGGCGCACCGACAATGTATGTCGGGATCCTGAACGACCCGAAACTGTCGAAGTATGACTTGTCGTCCATCGAGGCATGTATCTCAGGGTCGGCCCCGCTCCCGATCGAGGTGCAAGAACAGTTCGAGCAGATCACGGGCGGACGGATCGTCGAAGGGTATGGCCTCTCCGAGACGTCTCCGGTGACGCATGCGAACTTCTTATGGGATAAACGGATCGTCGGCTCGATTGGCGTGCCGCTGTCGGATACTTCTGCTAAAATTGTAAAGGCAGACGGAGAGACGCCGGCCGATGTCGGGGAAATCGGGGAAGTGCTCCTGCACGGTCCGCAAGTGATGAAAGGATACTGGCAGAAGCCCGAAGAGACGGCGGCCGTCTTAAAAGACGGATGGCTCGCGACGGGTGACCTCGGGTACATGGGCGAGGACGGATTCTTCTATATCGTCGACCGGAAGAAGGATATGATTATCGCCGGTGGCTTTAACGTCTATCCGCGTGAAATCGAAGAAGTGCTCTATGAACATCTTGCCGTGAAAGAAGCGGTCTGTATCGGCGTACCGGACCCGTATCGCGGGGAAACGGTGAAGGCGTTCATCGTCAAGCGCGATGGCGTCGACGTGACGGAAGACGAGCTCGACAAACATTGCCGCGAGAAGCTCGCCGCGTATAAAGTACCGAAACTGTACGAGTTCCGGGAAGAGTTGCCGAAGACGTTCGTCGGGAAGATTTTGCGACGTGTCCTCGTCGACGAAGAGAAGGCGAAACAAGTGAAACAAAGCAGTTGACACCGCCTTCACACATGATAGAATAATAAATGAATGAACCATCATTCATTTTTCAGTAGCGGTAAGGAGCTTGGGGTTTATGACAAAGAATGGATCAAAGAGTGACCGCATTATCGATGCGGCTGTGAAAGTGATTGCGGACCACGGGTATCACGGTGCAAAAGTGACGGCCATCGCCAAAGAGGCGGGCGTCGCCGATGGGACGATTTATCTGTACTTCAAAAACAAAGAACATCTCTTAATCGAGTTGTTCGAGACGAAGATGGGGCTGTTCATCGACTATTCGAAGCAACAGATTGAACGAGAGGCGACAGCCGCCGACAAGCTTTACCGCTTGATTGAGTCACATCTGAAACAGCTGTCGGCCGATTACGACCTCGCCGTCGTCACGCAAATCGAGCTCCGGCAGTCGAACTTGGCATTGCGTCAAAAGATTAGCGATGTGTTGAAACCATATTTGAACTTGATCGATGCGGTCGTCGCACACGGAATCGAGACGGGCGAGTTCGACAAACAGCTCGACTATCGGCTCGCGCGGCAGATGATTTTCGGTACGATCGATGAAGTGGTCACGAGTTGGATGGCGAGCGGCTTCAAGTACGACTTGATGTCGACGCTGCCGAAAGTACACCATATGTTGAAAAAAGGGCTTGCTTAACCGTAAGCCCTCTCATTGGCCCAAAAAAATGAATGCTGATTCATGAGTGATGGTGCGAACAACTTAAAGGGGGAACTACGATGAATATTTTTGTATTGCTGAAACGGACGTTCGATACGGAGGAAGCGATTCAGCTCGAGAACGGGGAAATTCAAGAAGACGGTGCCGAGTTCATCATCAACCCATACGATGAATATGCGGTCGAAGAAGCCATTCGCAAACGTGACGATCTCGGGGGAGAAGTCACGGTCGTGACGGTCGGTCCGGACGATGCGGATAAAGAGTTACGCACGGCCCTCGCGATGGGAGCGGACAAGGCGGTCCGCATCTCAATCGAGGACGACGTCGAGGACGCGGACCATGTGACGATCTCGAAGGTGCTCGCGACCTATTTGAAAGAACAAGCGCCGGACCTCATCTTCGCCGGTAACGTCGCCATCGACGGTGGTAGCGGTCAAGTCGCCCCACGTGTGGCGGAACTGCTCGACATGAACTATGTGACGACAATCACCGAGCTTCAAATTGACGGGACGACAGCGACGGTCACGCGTGACGTCGAAGGGGACACGGAAGTGATTGAAGTGGCGCTCCCGCTTCTCGTCACAGCGCAGCAAGGATTGAACGAGCCACGCTACCCGAGCCTTCCAGGAATCATGAAGGCGAAGAAGAAGCCGCTCGAAGAGCTCGACCTCTCGGACATCGACCTCGATGAAGATGAGATTGAAGCGAAAATCGAGACGATTGAACGGTTCTTGCCGGAAGAGAAGAAAGCCGGACGCATCCTTGAAGGGGACACGGCGTCACAAGTGAGCGAGCTCGTCCAATTACTTCGCACGGAAGCAAAAGTCATTTAAGGGGGACACACATATGAAAGCTTTAGTACTCGCAGAGGCGCGTGAAGGCGCGTTACGGAACGTATCATTTGAAGCCATCGCTGCGGCGAAACAATTGACGGATGACGTGACGGCTGTCGTCATCGGGGAAGACGTCAAAACACTTGCGAACGAACTCGGGGAATATGGCGCCGGACGTGTCCTCGTCGTCGAAGACGCGCGTCTCAAACATTACACGCCGGACGGTTACGGGCAAGTGCTCCGACAGCTCATCGATCAAGAGTCACCGGATTTAATCGTCCTCGGCCATACCGCGCTCGGCAAAGACATCGCACCGAAACTCGCGGCCCGTCTTGACGCCGGTCTCATCAGTGACGTCGTCTCGATTGAAGGATCTGGTAAAGACGCTGAGTTCGTCCGCCCAATCTATTCAGGGAAAGCGTTCGAGAAAGTGAAGTTCAAAGACTCGGTCATGTTCTTCACGATTCGACCGAACAACATCGATGCGTTACCACGTACGGCTGGTGCGAGCGCATCGGTCGAGACGCCGAGCGTCGAACTGAAAGACCTCGCGATGATCGTCAAAGAAGTCGTCCGCAAAGCGACCGGCAAAGTCGACCTCGCCGAGGCGAAAGTCATCGTCGCCGGTGGCCGTGGCGTCAAGAGCGAGGACGGCTTCAAGCCGCTCGAAGAACTCGCGGAACTGCTCGGTGGGGCGGTCGGTGCTTCACGTGGAGCATGTGACGCTGACTATTGTGATTACGCTCTCCAAATCGGTCAGACCGGGAAAGTCGTCACGCCAGACCTGTACATCGCGTGCGGTATTTCCGGGGCAATCCAGCACTTGGCCGGCATGAGCAACGCCAAAGTGATCGTCGCCATCAACAAAGACCCGGAGGCGAACATCTTCACGGTGGCGGATTATGGCATCGTCGGCGACTTGTTCGACGTCGTCCCGTTGTTGACAGAAGAGTTCCGCAAGCACCTCGTCAGTAGCTAAAGTGCAGAACGTTTGGGGAAACTTACCCTCCGTGGTATACTCTGAACATGAAATGCATGAGGGTTCCTGAGTGGATTCTCACATCTTATTGGGGAGGTATTTACCAAATGGCTATTAAACACGCAACGACTCAATCGTTTGAACAAGATGTACAAGAGGGCGTCGTCCTCGTTGATTTTTGGGCAGCATGGTGTGGACCGTGCCGCATGATCGCACCGGTACTCGAAGAGCTCGACCAAGAGATGGGCGACCAAGTCCAAATCATCAAACTCGACGTGGATGAGAACCCAGAAGTCGCGGGCGCTTTCCAAATCCAAAGCATCCCGACGCTCATGATGTTCAAAGACGGTCAACCTGTCTCGAAGACAATGGGCTTCCAACCAAAAGAAGCGTTGAAAGAGTTCATCGCGACAGCACAATAATGTCCAAAACAGCCGATCGGGTCTCCGGTCGGTTGTTTTTTGTATGTCACCCGACAGACGAACTATGAGATTTTTTTTACATTTTCCGACGCGTTCCTTCATATTTAAAAGTTTAGAAATAGTTTGAATTTGTGAAGAAACAGGGAAGTTTTAATCATGGCTAAGAACGGAAAAATTGCGCTATACTCATGTAGAGACGTGATGTAGTCAGATGACCCTACTTTTAGTTTGGGCACGCTATATCGCTTGTACGACTCTGTTCGAAGGAGGAATTTTCTTGTCGGTGTTACATCTCGCTATTTTATTGCCGCTCCTGGCGGCACCGTTTATCCCGTTTCTGTTTCGGGCAGTGAAGCGAATACATACGGGGTGGTTCGTATTAATCGTCCCTACGCTTCTATTCGTGTACTTCTTCCGATACATCGGTATCACGAGTGATGGGGGTGTCGTCACGGAGACGGTCCGCTGGATGCCGTCGCTCGGCATCAACTTCACGGCGTATGTCGATGGGCTCGGCCTCTTGTTCGCGCTCCTGATCACGGGGATCGGTGCGCTTGTTGTCTTGTATTCGATTTATTACTTGAATAAAGACAAAGAATCACTCGGCCACTTTTACGTGTACTTGCTGCTCTTCATGGGCGCGATGCTCGGGGTCGTCTTATCCGATAACATGATCGTCATGTACATGTTCTGGGAGTTGACGTCGATTTCGTCGTTCCTCTTGATCGGGTATTGGTACGAGAAAGAGCGTTCACGCTACGGCGCACAAAAATCGATGCTCATCACCGTGTTCGGGGGTCTGTCGATGCTTGGGGGAATCGTCCTTCTCGAGTCGATGGTCGGCTCGTTCAGCATTCGGGAGATGGTCGCGAACCAAGCGGTCATCGTCGATAGTCCGTTCTTCATCCCGGCGATGATTCTCATCTTACTCGGGGCGTTCACGAAGTCGGCGCAGTTCCCGTTCCACATTTGGTTACCAGATGCGATGGAGGCACCGACTCCAGTCAGTGCGTATCTCCACTCGGCGACGATGGTAAAGGCGGGACTTTACTTGGTCGCCCGGATGAGCCCGGTGTTCCAGGAGTCTTCGCTTTGGCTTTGGATTATTGTTTCGTTCGGAACGTTCACACTCTTCTGGGGGTCGTTCAATGCGGTCAAACAGACCGATTTGAAAGGGATTCTTGCCTATTCGACGGTCAGTCAGCTCGGCCTCATCATGTCGCTCCTCGGCCTCGGCGCTTCGGCGTTACATTATGACGGCGTTGATGACAATATTTTTATGGTCGCAACGATTGCCGCGATCTTCCACTTGATTAACCACGCGACGTTCAAAGGGTCGCTCTTCATGATGGTCGGAATCGTCGACCACGAGACCGGGACGCGTGACATTCGTAAGCTCGGCGGCTTGATGACCGTCATGCCGATCACGTTCACGATCGCCGTCATCGGTTCGTTGTCGATGGCCGGTCTACCGCCGTTCAACGGCTTCCTCAGTAAAGAGATGTTCTTGAAGGCGACGACGAAAGTGTTCTCGGCCGACTTCTTCGCGCTCGACACGATCGGCCTGCTCATCCCGGTCTTCGCGTTCATCGCGAGCGTGTTCACGTTCGTCTATAGCTTGATCATCTTCACGCGGACGTTCATGGGCAAAGCCCAGTTCGACAAGTTGCCGAAACAGCCGCACGAGGCGCCAATCGGGATGCTCATCCCGCCAGCGATTCTCGCCGTGCTCGTCGTCGTGCTCGGCTTCATCCCGAACGTGTTATCGAACACGCTCATCCGTCCGGCTGTCGAATCGATTTACCCGTCGCTCGTCGAAGGCGGACAGGCAGTCGAAGTCGATTTGTATTTCTGGCACGGGATCACGCCTGAGTTGCTCATGACAATCGGGATTGTCGCGCTCGGGACGGTGCTCTTCTTCACGCTCAACAAATGGATGGGCATCTACAACCGTGTGCCGTACCGCTTGACGCTCAACGGCATGTACGACGGTTCGCTCGTCTGGTCGAACAAGGCGGCGTACCGCTTCAAAGACAACTACATGACGGGCTTCATTCGCTCGTATTTGATTTACATCTTCGTCTTCATGTCGGGGATGCTCTTGTTCTCGATGTGGTGGCATGAGATGTTCAACTTCTCGTTCGGCGAGATGGCCGAGATTGCGCCATATGAGTATGTGCTCGGTGCGGTCGTCGTCTTGAGCGCGTTCGCGATTCTGTTCATGCGTTCGCGTCTCCCGGCAATCATCTTGCTCGGTGTCGTCGGCTATGGTGTCGCGCTCTTCTTCGTCTTCTTCGAAGCGCCGGACCTCGCGCTCACACAGCTCGTCATCGAGACGGTTTCGGTCGCGCTCTTCCTGCTCGTGTTCTACCATATGCCGGAAATCAGCAAGAAAGAAGTGCGGATGCGCTTTAAAGTCGGCAATGCGATCGTGTCGGTCCTTGTCGGTGTGACGGTCATGATGCTCAGCTTCATGACGCTGTCGAACAAGTCGCTCAGCTCGATCTCGGAATACTATAAAGAAAACGTCTATGAATTGGCTGCCGGGAAGAACATGGTCAACGTCGTCCTCGTCGACTTCCGTGGCTTTGATACATTGTTCGAGATTATCGTCCTCGCGGTCGCCGGTCTCGGGATTTACACGATGATCAAGTTCAGAACGACAGCACAACGTACGAAAGGAGAAGGTGAACATGGACATGAAGCCAAAAAGTGATAAACGCGTCAATGACGTCATTTTGCAGACGGCCGCGGTGATCATCTTCTTCATCATCATCGTCTTCTCGATTCACTTGTTCTTTTCGGGTCACTACTCGCCGGGCGGTGGATTCATCGGGGGATTGATGACAGCAGCGGCACTCGTGCTGCTCCTCCTCGCGTTCGACTCGAAGACGCTCGCGACGGTGCTTCCGTTCGACTATCGCCGTCTGACGGCGCTCGGGGCACTCATCGCGGTGTTGACGGCGATGCATTCGATTTTCTTCGACTTGCCGTTCTTCACGCACGCCTATGACAAGTTCTACTTGCCGCTTCTTGGTGAAGAGACGCTCCATACGGCGATCGCCTTCGACCTCGGCGTCTACTTCGTCGTCATCGGCGTCACGATGACGATCATTCAAACGATTGGAGAGAGTGAATAATGGAAATCTTCGTTAGCATCATTATCGGTGTCTTGACGATGTGTGCAGTCTATATGATTCTCTCAAAGAGTTTGTTACGCATCATCATCGGCACGTCACTGTTAAGTCACGCCGCCCACTTGCTCGTCTTGACGATGTCAGGACTGAAGACAGGGGCCGCACCTGTCCTCGTCGACGGTGTGACCGACTATACCGACCCGTTACCGCAGGCGCTCGTCTTGACGGCGATCGTCATCAGTTTCGGGGTGACCGCGTTCTTCTTGGTGCTCGCGTACCGCGCCTATCAAGAGCTGAACACGGATAATATGGAGGAAATGAAAGGAACGGAATCGAATGATTAACTTACCTGTGTTTCCGATTGTCATCCCGGCGCTCGCGGCGATCATCATGATGTTCCTGCCAAAGAACGTGCGTCTGCAGCGCGGACTGGCTCTTGGATCGATTTTTATCACGTTGCTTGTCTCTTTGTTTTTGGTGCATACCGTCTCGAACGAGGGCATCATGACCCTCAACCTCGGGAACTGGCCGGCGCCGTTCTCGATCACGCTCGTCTCGGACATGTTGTCTGCGCTCCTCGTCACGACGTCGACGCTCCTCACGTTCTTCATCATCTGGTTCGCTGTCCATTACTTTTCGACGGCGTATGAAGAGAACTACTTATACGTGGCGATGCTGTTCTTGCTCGTCGGGGTAAACGGCGCCTTCACGACTGGCGATATTTTTAATTTGTTCGTCTTCTTTGAAGTGTTCTTGATCTCGTCTTACGTCTTGATCGTCCTCGGCGGCAAGGGCGTGCAGTTGCGCGAGTCGATTAAATACTTGCTCGTCAACGTCCTCGCCTCGGCCCTGTTCGTCATGGCGGTCGCGTATTTATACGGTGCCGTCGGGACGCTCAGTTTGGCCGACCTTGCCCAAAAGATTCCGCTCGTCGACAATCCGAACGTCATCTCGGTCATCGGGGTGTTGTTCATCATCGTCTTTGGGTTGAAAGGGGCGCTCGTGCCACTTCACTACTGGTTACCGGGATCGTACGTCGTCGCACCGACGCCGATTCTCGCGTTGTTCGGAGCACTTTTGACGAAAGTCGGGGTCTACTCGATTCTTCGGACGTATACGCTCCTGTTTGACGTGAACGGGACGTTCTTACAGACGTTCCTCATCGTCCTCGCCGTGCTCACAATCGTGACTGGGATGGTCGGGGCGATCGCCTATAACGACGTCAAGCTCATTATCATCTATAACATCATGATCGCCGTCGGGGTCATCTTGTACGGAATCGCGGTCAACACGCAGACGTCGCTCGAAGGGGCGCTCTACTATTTGATTCACGACATGATGATTAAAGCCGTCTTATTCATGCTCGTCGGGATGATGATCGGTATCACGAGGTCCGGGCAGCTCCGAGGCATGGGCGGGCTCATCACCCGCTTCCCGCTGTTCGGTTGGACGTTCTTCATCGCGGCGCTCTCGCTCGCCGGAATCCCACCGCTCAGTGGCTTCTTCGGGAAGCTTCTCATCATCCAAGGTGGGGTCGGAGAAGGGGACTTGTTCGGTCCGATTCTCGTCCTCGTCTCGAGCTTGTTCGTCCTCTTCTCGGTCATCAAGATTTTCTTGAACGGATTTTGGGGCGAAGAGCGCGGCACGTATGACGGCCCACTCGTCCCTTACGCAAGTCGTCTGCTCGTCCCGGTCTGCCTCTTGCTCGCTGTGGCGGTCGCCTATGGGTTCGGTGCTGAGTTGATGCATCCGTATATTACCCAGGCAATCGAACCGCTCACGCAACCAGAACTTTATATCGATGCCGTGTTAAAGGAGTGACTATAAGATGGCCTATCAAATATTGATTAACTTTTTCTTGGCGTTCATCTGGATGTTCCTCACGGGATCGTTCACGACGTATGGGTTCCTGATTGGATATATTCTCGGATTGCTCGTCATCTTCATGATGCGCCGCTTCTTCCGTGAAACAGGGACAAACTTTTATTTCATGCGAGTGATTAAGCTGTTTAAGCTACTCCTCATCTTCTCACGTGAGCTCGTCATGGCGAACTTCGAGGTGTTGCGCCTCGTCCTCAGTCCGAAGCTCGAGATTCAACCCGGGATTTTCCGGTACGAGACGTCGCTCAAATCGGGCTGGAAGATCAGCCTGTTGTCGATGCTCATCTCATTGACGCCAGGGACGCTCGTCGTCCAAGTGTCGCAAGATAGTAAGATTCTCTATATCCATGCGCTCCATATGCCGGATAAAGAGGCACTCAAACGAGACATCTATGAAAACTTTGAATCTAGCATTAAGGAGGCGACGGAATGATGCATTGGTTAGACATCTTAATCTACATCTCACTCGCCATCCTTGTCATCGCGATGTTGTTCATGCTGTATCGGGTCGTGAAAGGGCCGACGACGCCGGATCGCGTCATCGCCCTCGACTCGATTGGGATCGCGCTCATCTCGGTCGTCGCGTTATTGTCGATTCTGCTCGACACGACGATGTTCTTCGAGGTTATCCTTTTGCTGAGTATCCTCGCTTTCATCGGGACGGTGGCGTTCTCGAAATACCTAGAGAGAGGAGCGATCATCCATCATGACCGCGACAATGATCTTTGATATTTTGACCGGCGTCTTCACGGTCATTGGGGTGTTCTTCACGGTCGTCGCAGCGATCGGCCTTCTCCGTCTGCCTGACATCTACTCGCGTACACACGCGGCGTCGAAGTCAGCGACGCTCGGGGTCATGTTCGTCCTCTTCGCAGCCGTGCTCCATGTCTGGGTCGATGAGCGCGTGTTCGATGCGCGTCTCTTGCTCGGGTTGTTCTTCGTCTTGTTGACGGCCCCCGTCGGCGGACATTTGATTGCCCGGGCGGCGCATACGAAAGGCGTGCCGCTCTGGAAGGACTCACTCCAAGACGCATTGAAGGAAGACAAGGACAAAGGATTGGAATAACGAAAAGACTCGCCGCGGCGAGTCTTTTGCTTGTTGGCGAACATCGATCGAAGCGCTCGTCCTTCCGGCGCCCATGCTTTCCGCAGGCAATCCCGGAGCCGCATCGCGACTAACGTCACTGCTGGGTCTCCGTTGGATTGCTCTCCTGCAGGGGACAGGACGCTTTGATGTGTTTACAAAAAAAGACGAATCAGGTCGCGATGTGCGAATGGATTCGTCAACCGATTTAAGACTCGCCGCGGCGAGTCTTTTTTACGTGGTCTCATAGTAAGAAGCTCAAGTCGGACGCTGACGTCGGATAGGCGAACTGCAAGTGTTTGACGTGTTGATGGGTCATGTTGTTCTGTATAATGAAAGAGAACAGGTTAATCAGTTCCGGCGCGTGCTGGCCAATTAAGTGGGCGCCGAGTACATGGCCGTCACGGCTGAGCAGGACGCGCGAGAACGCCGTCTCGTCATGGATGCGTTCATACGTCAAAAAGTGGGACAAGTCGATGTCTTTGCATTCGAAATCGATTCCGTTCGCTTTCGCCTCTTCGACCGTCAGACCGACCTTGGCGATCGGCGGCGATGTGAACACGACCGTCGGCGCCGGCCGCTCCGGAAACGGGCGGGTGTTTCCTCGCAAGAGGTTCAAGGCGGCGATCCGTCCTTCTTGCCCGGCGAACGGTGTGAGCGGCGGGTTGTCGCTCGCGCTGACGTCCCCGGCGGCGTAGATGTTCGGGTTCGATGTCTGCAAATAGGCGTTGACGCGAATCCCGTCGTGGTCGGCTCTGACGCCGGCCGCCTCGAGATGGAGCCGCTCGATGCTCGGGATGCGGCCCGACGCGTTAAGGACGAGCCCGTGAAGGGTAGAGTCATCAGACAACGTCAATACGTCCCCGTCGAGCGCGCTCGGCTCGACACCATAACGGACGTCAATCCCGATGCGCTCGGTCTCATCGATGAGCCGCTTCACGACGTTCCGGTCGAACGCCTTTAAGGCGCGTGAGCGGACGAGTAGCGTGACGTCGCAACCGAACCTCCGCAGAATATGGGCGAACTCTAACGCGATATAACCGGCCCCGACGATACTCACGTGCGCAGGCAACGACGCGAGGTCGAAAACATCGTCGCTCGTGATGGCGTGCTCCCCGCCCGGGATGTCGAGCGGGCGGGGAATGAGACCGGTCGCGATGATAAAATGATGAGCCGAAATCTCATGTCCGTTGATGACAATCGAGTCCTCATCGATGAAGTGGGGTTCGCCTTCGAATAAATCGATGCCGTGCTCTCTCCAGTTGTGCGTCTTCGTCGTCGGGACCGCGAAACGATATTCATCGACGCGACGCTTGAACGTCGCCCAGTCGAGTGTGATCTCACCGTTGACGCCGAGCGTCTTCATCTGGTCGACCCGGGCTACGAGTTCCGTGCCTTCCGCGAGCATCTTTTTCGGGTCGCAGCCGCGTTGCGGGCACGTCCCGCCGAACGTCCAATTCTCGACGATGGCAATCTCTTTACCGGCGTCACGTAAAATATTTGCCGCTTGGCTCGCGGCCGAGCCGCTCCCAATAATGATGACGTCATACCGTTTCATAACATTCCCTCCCTCGAAGACTTCACCATATTTTTCCCGTCCTCGAGGAAGCTAAACTGAGGTGACCGAACTTGAGTCAATCTGACCATATTAAACATAAATTAGCGCTCCTCCCAGACGAGCCTGGCTGTTACTTGCATAAGAACGAGTACGGCGAGGTCATCTACGTCGGGAAAGCGAAGAACTTGAAGAACCGGGTCCGTTCCTACTTCACGGGGGCGCACGACATCAAGACGATGCGTCTCGTCGCTGAGATTCGCGACTTTGAATACATCGTCACGGCGAGCGAACTCGAGGCGCTCCTGCTCGAGATGACGCTCATCAAAAAGCACGACCCGAAATACAACATCCGGTTGAAAGACGACAAGACGTATCCGTACATCAAAATCACGAACGAGCCGTATCCGCGTCTGTTGACGACACGGAAGCTGAAGAAGGACGGCGGATATTACTTCGGACCGTATCCGAACGCCTACGCCGCGAACGAGACGAAGCGGCTCCTCGACAAGCTGTATCCGCTACGGAAGTGTCAGCCGATGCCACGCAAGCTCTGCCTGTATTATCATATCGGGCAATGCCTCGGGCCGTGTGAGCTCGCCGTCGATACGGACGACCAAAAAGCGATCGTCCAAGAGATTCGTCAGTTCTTGAACGGGGAGACGGCCGAGACGCTCGCCAAGCTCGAGGTCGATATGGGTAAGGCTGCCGAGGAGATGCAGTTCGAACGGGCCGCTGAGCTCCGAGACCAAATCCGGGCCGTCGAATCGATTATGAATAAACAAAACATGATCACGGCCGACCCGACCGCACGCGACGTATTCGGTTACACCCTCGACCGCGGTTGGATGTGTGTCCAAGTGTTCTATATGCGAGGCGGTAAGATGATTGAGCGCGACGTCTCGCTCTTCCCACTTCACGGGGAACCGTCCGAGGAACTTGAAAGTTTCATCGTTCAATTCTATGAGCAGAACGTCGTGCCAAAAGAAGTGCTCGTTCCGGAGATCGTTCGCATCGATTTAGTAAACGAGGCGATCGGCACGAAAGTGATGCAACCGAAGCGAGGGGCAAAACGGCAACTGCTCGCCTTGGCGACGAAAAACGCGGAAATCGCCTTGAACGAGAAGTTCGAACTGCTCGCGCGTGACGAGGAACGGACACTCCTCGCGATGCGTGAGCTCGGTGAGGCGATCGGCATCCCGCACTTGTCGCGTGTCGACATCATCGATAACGCCAACATCCAAGGAAGCGACGCCGTCTCGGCGCTCGTCGTCTTCGAGGATGGCAAGCCGCTCAAGAAAGAGTACAGGAAGTACAAGATTCGCACCGTCCAAGGGCCGGATGACTACGAGACGATGCGTGAAGTCGTTCGCCGCCGGTTCCGTCGGCTGTTGACCGAAGAAAAACGTCTGCCGGACTTGTTGTTGATTGACGGGGGGATTGGTCAATTGAACGCCGCCCTCGATGTGCTCCAGAACGAGTTCGGACTCGACTTGCCGGTCGGATCGCTTAAAAAAGATGACCGTCACCGGACGAGTCAGCTGTTGTTCGGGGAAGGCGGTGGCATCGTCGAATTGAACTCGCGCTCGAGCGCGTTCTATCTGTTGCAGCGGATGCAAGACGAGGTTCACCGTTTCGCCATCACGTTCCACCGCAGCCTGCGGACGAAAAAGATGACGAAATCGGTGCTCGACGATATTCCGGGGGTCGGGCCGAAACGGCGCCAACAGCTCATTCGCCATTTCGGGTCGATGAAACAGATTCGCCTCGCCTCGCTTGAACAGTTGAAAGAAGCGGGACTGCCGGAGAAGTTGGCCGAAACCGTAATCCAATACGTCCATGAGGAGACCGATGAATGAATCGAGACGCGTTAGCTGATTTTCCAGATAAGACAGCACCCTTTATCGAACAGTTTGTTCGTGGACTTAGTGACGTGACGGACGTGATTCGACATGCATACGTGCACGGGTCTCTGACGATGGGAGGGTTTCATCCGAGACAGAGTGATGTCGATTTACTGTTCGTGAGCGACCGAGACCTGTCGGAAGCGGAACGGCTCGGTTTGATGCGACTGTGTCTGGCGACCTCGACGCAGCCGTATCCGCTCGAACTGACCGTGATGACGGAACGAGCGTTACGAGAATGGGTCCATCCGAGTCCGTTCGAGTTCCATTATAGTGAGGCGTGGCGCGCAAAGATGGAGAAGACAACTATCGACGAGCTGCTTCGAAAGCAACGTGGAATGACCGATCCGGATTTGGCCGCCCACCTCAAAGTCATCATGGAGCGGGGGCGTGTCTTGTTCGGGGCTCCGATGCATGAGCTGGTGGTCGGGTTTGAGGGTGAGCATTATCGAGAAGCAATCAAGGACGACGCGTTGGATTGCTTGAGCTCGCTCGAGAATCAACCCGTGTATAGTGTATTGAATCTCGTGCGGGTGATGGCCTATGAGACAGATGGACGTGTGCTCGCCAAACGAGAAGTGCTCGATTGGGCAAAGCGACAACCGATTCCGCCCGATCTCCTATATGTCATTAAAAAAGCGGTAGCGGCGTATGCGGGCGAAGACATGACGTTCTCAAGGTCGGAGCTCGAAGATTTTAATATCTTTGCCCATGAGCGCCTCTTCCCGTATGAAGACATGCATGAGTTGGAATGCTAGAGTAGACAGAAAGAGCCGATGCGGTCAAAAATCGCATCGGCTCTTTCTTATTCGTACGTATCTTTTCGGTCTAATTGGACGGTGATGTGGACGGTTTGGCGTGCCGGCTCGGCGAAGCCTTCAGCGACACATTGGAGACGCCCGGCGATCTGTTCGGCTAAAAAGCCCGCCTCGAGCTGATAATAACCGGTCGCTTTTTGCTGTGTCGAAGGAGGCGGAACGAGTTCGAACGAGAACTTACTTCCTTTTTCTTTCACAAGCGTCAATTGCCCCCATCCGGCTTCCTCGAAAAATGCGACGAGTTCATCGTCTGGCATAACTGGGAACTTTCGGGCGACCCGTTTACCGGCCCAATAGATGACTTGGCCGTAGTCTTCACCAAGCAAGTCTGTCAACACATAATCGCGCAACAATTCAATCGCGAAAGTGGGTTGGCTCATAGTTTCCATCTTCTTCCATCACTCCAATCTCTCTATACCATTATAACGACGAATTGGGATTTGGTCACCGGGATTTTTCGAAAAGAATGTGCCGGAAATCCGTCCGGTTGTCTTGTCATACAATTTTCACAAGAGTAGAATAGGAGTCAGAAAGCTATATTTAGATTTGAAAACGCTTTTATTTACAAAACGAGCCAAGTGCTCGGACAAAGGGGGAACTAGAATGGCAACGCGTCGTGACTATTTCAGTCGTAAAGTCCATTCGCTACTTGGGGTCATCCCAATCGGCTTGTTTTTGATCGTTCACTTGTCGGTCAACTACTATATCGTCGATGGGGTGGAGTCGTTCAACAAGGCAGCAAAATTCATGGGGAGCTTACCGTATTTATACTTCCTTGAAGTGACGATCATCGCCTTGCCGATGATTTTCCACGGTGTGTACGGCGTCTATTATGCGTTCCTCGGGTCGATCAATTCGAACCGATACTCATACGCCCGCAACTGGATGTATATTCTACAACGCTTCACAGGCGTCTTCCTCGTCATCTTCATCGCGTGGCACGTTTGGGAAACGCGCTTGGCGAAGATGCGCGGCGTCGAGGTCAACGCGGAGATGATGCAAAACATCGTCGACAACCCGCTCATGCTCATCTTCTACATAGTCGGGATTCTCTCGGCTACGTTCCACTTCGCGAACGGACTTTGGTCGTTTGCAATTACGTGGGGCATCACACAGTCACCGCGCTCGCAACGTTTCATGAGCTACGTGTCAGGTGCCGTGTTCTTGGCACTATCTTTTGTCGGACTTCGTTCAATCTTGACGTTCGCCGGCATCTTGTAATAGGGGGAATTTTACATGGCAAATCAAAGTTTGATCGTCATCGGTGGCGGTCTGGCTGGACTCATGGCGACGATCAAGTCGGCTGAGATGGGTGTTCCGGTTAAATTATTCTCGCTTGTACCGGTCAAGCGTTCACATTCGGTTTGTGCACAGGGCGGCATCAACGGGGCCGTCAACACGAAAGGGGAAGGGGATTCTCCTTGGCAACACTTCGATGACACGGTTTATGGGGGCGACTTCCTCGCCAACCAACCGCCTGTCCAAAAGATGGCAGAAGCGGCACCGAAAATCATCCACATGTTCGACCGGATGGGCGTCATGTTCAACCGGACGCCGGAAGGTCTTCTTGACTTCCGTCGCTTCGGCGGCACGCTCCACCACCGTACGGCGTATGCCGGTGCGACGACGGGGCAACAGCTCCTCTATGCACTAGACGAGCAGGTTCGTCGCTATGAGGCGCAAGGGCTCGTCGAGAAGTATGAAGGCTGGGAGTTCCTCCGGGCCATCATCGACGAGGCGGGCGTCTGCCGCGGTGCAGTCTGTCAAGATCTTCGTTCGATGGAGATTAAAGCGTTCCCATCGGATGCGGTCATCCTCGCGACAGGCGGCCCGGGTGTCATCTTCGGCAAATCGACGAACTCGGTCATCAACACCGGGCAAGCGGCCGGGGCGGTCTATCGGCAAGGTGCCGTCTACGCGAACGGGGAGTTCATTCAGATCCACCCGACGGCGATTCCGGGGGACGATAAGCTTCGTCTCATGAGTGAGTCGGCGCGCGGGGAAGGCGGACGCGTCTGGACATACAAAGACGGGAAGCCTTGGTACTTCCTCGAAGAGAAATATCCGGCTTACGGAAACCTCGTGCCGCGTGACATCGCGACGCGTGAAATCTTCGACGTCTGTGTCAACCAAAAGCTCGGCGTCAACGGCGAGAACATGGTGTATCTCGACTTATCGCACAAAGACTCAAAAGAGCTTGATATTAAACTCGGCGGAATCCTCGAGATTTATGAGAAGTTCGTCGGGGACGACCCACGAAAAGTGCCGATGAAGATTTTCCCGGCTGTCCACTATTCGATGGGCGGACTATGGGTCGACTACGATCAGATGACGAACATCCCTGGGCTGTTTGCTGCGGGTGAGTGCGATTACTCGATGCACGGTGCGAACCGTCTCGGCGCGAACTCACTGCTCTCGGCTGTATACGGTGGGATGGAAGCCGGACCGGCTGCAGTTAATTACATGCGCGGTCTCGATCAAGCGACTGAAAGCGTACCGGAAGCCCTCTTCAACTTCAACGAGCGCGAAGAGATTGAACGCTTCAACAACATCCTCGCGATGGACGGTACGGAAAACGCGTATCAGATTCACCGTGAACTCGGTGAGCTCATGACGGACAACGTCACGGTCGTCCGCTATAACGACAAGCTCATCGCGACGGACCAAAAGATTCAAGAACTCCGTGCACGCTTCAATAACATCTCCGCGACCGATACGGCCCGCTGGAGCAACCAAGGTGCCTCGTTCATCCGACAGCTCGACCACATGCTCGATCTCGCGCGCGTCATCACACTCGGCGCTTTGAAGCGGGACGAGAGCCGTGGGGCCCATTACAAGCCGGACTTCCCGGAACGGAATGACGAGCAGTTCATGAAGACGACGATGGCACGCTATGACAATGGGGAAGTCGATATCTCGTATGAAGAGATCGACGTTTCGTTAATCCCGCCGCGTAAACGGGATTACTCGAAGAAAGGGGCGAAGACGAAATGACGACGCCAATGCAATCAGACCAAAAAGACATCCGCTTCATCATCGAACGCCAAGATGGACCGGATCAACCGACATATACGGAAGAATTCACAGTCCCTTACCGTCCGAACATGAACGTCATCTCGGCGCTCATGGAGATTCGCCGAAACCCGGTGAACGCCGAAGGCCAAAAGACGACGCCAATCAACTGGGACATGAACTGTCTCGAGGAAGTATGTGGCGCCTGCTCGATGATCATCAACGGGAAACCGCGCCAATCATGTACGGCACTCGTCGATAAGCTCGAGCAACCGATCCGTTTGTCACCGATGAAGACGTTCCCGGTCGTCCGTGACCTTCAAGTCGACCGTCAGCGCATGTTTGACGCGTTGAAAAAAGTGAAGGCATGGGTCCCAATCGATGGCACGTACGACCTCGGTCCAGGACCGCGGATGCCAGAGAACAAGCGTCAATGGGCGTATGAGTTGTCGAAATGTATGACGTGCGGTGTCTGCCTCGAGGCGTGCCCGAACGTCAACGATAAGACGAACTTCATCGGTCCGGCCGCCATCTCGCAAGTCCGCCTCTTCAACTCGCACCCGACCGGCGCCTTCCACGCGGAAGAACGTCTCGAGGCGCTCATGGAAGACGGCGGCATCATGCAGTGCGGGAACGCACAAAACTGTGTCGAAGTTTGCCCGAAAGGCATCCCGCTCACGACGTCAATCGCCGCGATGAACCGCCAGACGACGCTTCACTCGTTCAAATCGTTCTTCGGTAGCGACAAGGGCCGCACCGGCTCTGCGGTCGAGGCGTAAGGGGAGCGGATGACGAAATACTTCCGCGAAGCCGATTGGGAAACACGTGTCAGAGCAGGGGTCGCACTAGACGTCAAAGTCCGATTCTCGGAGTGCGACCCGTACGGTCACATGAATAACACGATTCCGTTCATCTATTTCGAAGATGCGCGAATAGAGTTGCTTGAGGCGACAGGTTTTTCATTGAAAGATGGGTTCGTCGTCGTGGCGGACGCGCAGTGCGATTACGTCCGACAAGTGATGCCGCGCCAATCGATCAAGGTATATGCCAATGTCTTGACGGTTGGAAACACTTCATGTGATATTCATTACGGGGCATATGATGGAGAACAGCTCATGTTCGCGGGGCGCACGAGCCTCGTGCACTTGTCGAAATCCGGTCGTCCGGCCGAATGGACTCCAGAATATAAAAACCGCTTGCAGAATTTTTGCGAATCCGCTATCATTTGATAATGAGTTCACAAACAATTATTTTGCAGGTCCGCCTGTAGAATTGAAATTTGAAGGGAGACTATCACGTCATGGAAAAAACGTTCACAGTCGTTGCAGATTCAGGAATTCACGCTCGTCCAGCTACACAGTTGGTTAACACAGCTTCTAAGTTCCAATCAGATATCAACCTTGAGTACAACGGTAAAACGGTAAACCTCAAGTCGATCATGGGTGTACTTTCACTCGGAATCGCGAAAGATTCGACAATCAAAATCACTGCAGCTGGTGACGATGCAGAAGAAGCGGTTAACACGCTTTCTGACATGCTCACAAGCGAAGGTCTTGCTCAGTAATTCGGGCAACGGACGAGGCGGCCAATCGGCTACCTCGTCTTTTTTGTTTGTCACATGACCGTTTCTTTTGCCGGAACGGCTTTTTTGGTAAGATAGATGGGAATGGAAGTGATCACATGAAACGAGCGATTGGAGTACTCGATTCAGGTGTTGGCGGCTTGACCGTAGTCAAAGAATTGATGCGCCAACTACCGAAAGAAGAAATCATCTACATCGGCGACACGGAGCGGTGCCCGTACGGCCCGCGCCCGCACGACGAGATTGAAGCCTATACATGGGAACTGATTGAGTTCCTGCTCAGCAAGAACGTGAAGATGATCGTCATCGCCTGCAACACGGCGACGGCCGTCGTCTTGAAGGAAGCGCGTAAACGTCTCCATATCCCGGTCATCGGTGTCATCGACCCGGGTGCCCGGGCCGCCGTCAAAGGCACGCGCAATAAACATATCGGCGTCATCGGAACGAAGATGACGGTCGAAAGCAACTCGTACGAGACGGCCCTCCGTCACGTGGCGGGCGAGGTCGACGTCTATTCGCTCGCCTGTCCGCCGTTCGTTCCGCTCGTCGAAGCGGGCGAGCTCGAGGGGGAGCGCGTCCGAACGATCGTCGAAGAGACGCTTCGTCCGCTCCAGCCGTCCGAGATGGATACGCTCATCCTCGGTTGCACGCACTACCCGCTCCTCGCGCCCGTCATTCAAGACGTCGTCGGGCCGGACGTGCACCTCATCTCGTCTGGTGACGAGACGGCGCTCGAAGTGGCGGCCATCCTCGATTTCCAAGAACTCGAGAACGACCTCGATACGGTCCCGACGCATCAGTTTTATGCGACGGGGGACGTCGACATGTTCAACCGGCTCGCGACCGAATGGCTCGGTCTATCCGTCACGGCGGAGAAAGTAGAGGTGTCCCTCAATGCGTAGTGAACGAAAATATGATGAATTGCGTGACGTCGAAATCATTCCGCACGTCAATAAGCACGCCGAAGGCTCGGTCCTCATCTCAATTGGAGACACGAAAGTCATCTGTACGGCGACGGTCGAAGAGCGTGTCCCGAATTTCTTGCGCGGCAAGAAACAAGGGTGGATCAACGCCGAGTATGCGATGTTGCCTCGGGCGACGGGAGACCGGACCGTCCGGGAAGTCGTGCGCGGCAAACAGTCAGGGCGGACGATGGAAATCCAGCGGCTCATCGGCCGTAGCCTCCGTTCGGTCGTCGATTTGGAACGGCTCGGGGAACGCACGATTTGGATTGACTGCGACGTCATCCAAGCCGACGGCGGGACGCGGACCGCTTCCATCACGGGCGGATTTTGTGCGCTCGTCCTCGCGGTCGACGCGCTCATCCGCCAAGGGAAACTGACGGACACGCCGATCAAGGAAGGCGTCGCCGCCATCTCGGTCGGACGGACCGATGCGCTCGTGCTCGACTTGGACTATGAAGAGGATGCAGCGGCCGAGGTCGATATGAACGTCGTCATGACGGCGAGCGGACGCTTCGTCGAAGTGCAAGGCACCGGTGAAGAAGCGACGTTCACCCTACAAGAGATGAACGAGCTGCTTCAACTCGCACAAGGCGGGATTGAGCAGCTGTTCAAAACGGCAGAAGCCGCCCTCGGTGCCTCATGGTGGTACGTCGGCGAACAGATGGAGGAAACGACATGAAGTTGATTGTGGCAACACATAACCCAGGAAAAGTGAAAGAGTTGGAGGCGATGTTGACGCCGCTCGGGTTCGAGGTCGAGTCGCTCTTAGACTACCCCGACGCGCCGGAGACGGACGAGACCGGTACGACGTTCGAAGCGAACGCTGAACTGAAGGCGACGGAAGCGGCACGTTATTTCGGACAGGCGGTCCTCGCGGACGATTCAGGACTTGAAGTCGATGCGCTCGACGGGGCACCGGGGATTTACTCGGCCCGCTTCGCCGGACCGGAGAAATCCGATGCGGCCAACAACGCACTGTTGTTAGAGAAATTGAACGGGGCGACCGATCGTACGGCTCGCTTCGTCTGTGCCCTTTGCCTAGCGAAACCGTCGGGCGAGACGTTGACGGTACGCGGGACGCTCGAAGGGACGATCGGCTATGCACCGCATGGCGAGAACGGTTTCGGGTACGACCCGCTCTTCATCGTCCCGTCGCTCCATAAGACGGCGGCGGAACTCGAGCGGGACGAGAAGGCGGCGGTCAGTCACCGCGGTCAAGCGTTACGGAAGTTGGAGGCAGAAATCATTTCGTTCATGGAAGGGTGAGCCGTATGCGTTTTCTAATTGTCAGTGACAGTCACGGATTGACAGAAGAACTATTGAGCATCTTCAACCGGCACGAACAAGAGATTGATGACGCGTTCCATTGCGGGGACTCGCAGCTCGCACTCGTCGATGAGCACTTGCTCCCGTATCGGACCGTACGCGGCAACTGCGATTTCGGTGGCGACTTTCCGCTCGAACGCGTCGAGGCGACGCCGGCCGGGACGATTCTCATCGTCCACGGTCATCACCATGACGTGAAGTACGACTTGAACCGATTGCGCTACCGGGCCGAGGAGGTCGGGGCGAGCGTCGTCTTGTTCGGCCACTCCCACGTCGCCGGGGCGTTGATTGAGGACGGGATTGTATACATCAACCCGGGTTCGATTCGGATGCCGCGCGGTCGCAGTGAGAAGACGTATGCGCTCCTCGACCTTGAGAACGGAGCGGCCTCGGTCCGGTTCTATCAATCGGAAGACGGCTCGGCTGTACCGGACCTCGACGTGAGCGGAAAGCTGTGACGGAATGAAAAGAAGGAATTGACAGCAAACCATTTTTCTATTATAGTTTTCTTGTCAATGTCCCAATAGCTCAGCTGGATAGAGCAACGCCCTTCTAAGGCGTCGGTCGGGGGTTCGAATCCCTCTTGGGACACTTCCATTTAAAATAGAGATAGCCTCCACGGGGGCTGTCTCTTTTTTCGTTTTTCATGGGAATGATTTGACATTCCACTCGATCCTAAGGAAGATGGAGAAGAGTGGAAGAAAGGGTGTGGGGAGATGGATCAAAACCAGCAGTATCCGTTTCCGGGGAACTGGACACGACTTCAAAAGATGGTGAAAGAAGCCGACATGGCCGGGGAGCGGCAACGCATCGAACCGATTCTATGGGAATGGTATGAACAGTTAAGCGGTGACGTCTACTTGTTCATGGAAATCTTTCAATGTCTGATGGAACGTCCGGACGAGCCGGAGACGCTCGAACGACTCGAGGAGCTCGTCACGACGCAGATGGAGACGTCGGAGCGGCCGGAGACGTGCGGCCTTCAAATCGCCCAATATTACATAATGCGCGATCAACCGTTCGAGGCGGCCCATTGGATTGAAAAATATTTGAGTGTCCAAGACGGCGACAACGTCAACACGCAGGCGTATCAAGTGCTTCAAGTGTTGAAACTGACGGAGTTCCCGGCGGCGATCGCGAAGTTGAAGCGGACGCTCCATCAAGGGAGCACGGCCGAGCAGATCGAGATGCTCGCACACGTTCATTTCAATATCGACGACGTGCTTGATAACGTGTTGAAGGCGTACCTCCTCGAGGACCGGCCGAAAGTGATTAAAGTGATGGTGCTCGAGCGGGCAATCGCGGAACTTGAGACGATTGAATGGACCGACCGTGGGGAACGATACGTGTATGACCGTACCGAGGCGAGCACGTTCGCGCGCGAATGGGGCTTCACGTATGGTGATTTGCAAAAACGGTTTTATGGGGACGAGATCGCGACGCAGCTGTCGACGAACTATTGTTACGTCCATTACCCGTTCGTGCCCCATCTCGCCGATGAGCTCGAACCGGCCATCGTCGAGGCGAAACGGGCGATGTTGAACGCGATGGAAGCGAACGGTCTTGCCGGGGAAATACTTGAGGCGGACGCCTCGTTCACACGGTCACTCCTCGACTAAATCGTTGTGTGCTCGTGTCGGATTTATGCTATAATACGGATTGTTGTACATTCTTGTACGTATAAACGAATTGTTGGAGGGACTTAGCATGACAGCAAAATGGGAAAAAACATCAGGTAGCCAAGGCGTACTCACGTACGAAGCACCTGCAGAAGCTTTTGATAAAGCAGTCGACGCAGCATTCAAAGACGTCGTCAAATCATTGAACGTGCCTGGCTTCCGTAAAGGGAAATTGCCACGCCCAATGTTCAACAAAATGTACGGGGAAGAGGCGCTCTACCAAGACGCACTCGACATCCTCTACCGTGACACGGTTCAATCTGCAGTCGAAGAAGCTGGTTTCGAACCAATCGCACTCGAAAACATCGATGTAGACGGCACGCTCGAAAAAGGCAAGCCTGTAACGTTCAAAGTAACGTTCGTTGTTGAGCCTGAAGCTGAGCTTGGCGAATACAAAGGTCTCGAGTACGAAGCTGTTGAAACAACAGTCACTGACGAAGAAGTCACAGCAGAACTTGACGCGCTTCAACAGCAAGGCGCTGAGCTTGCTGTTAAAGAAGGCGCAATCGAAAACGGCGATACAGCTGTCTTTGATTTCGCAGGTTTCGCTGATGGCGAGCAGTTCGAAGGCGGCACAGCTGAGAACTACACGCTTGAAATCGGATCAGGCCAATTCATCCCTGGCTTCGAAGAGCAAATGGTCGGCATGACAGCTGGTGAAGAAAAAGACGTTGAAGTAACATTCCCTGAAGAGTACCACGCTGACAACTTGGCGGGTAAACCAGCGACATTCAAAGTCAAGCTTCACGAAGTGAAAGCGAAGCAAGTACCTGAGCTCGACGACGAGTTCGCAAAAGACATCGACGAGTCAGTATCTTCACTCGACGAGTTGAAAGCGAAAATCCGTGAGCGTTTAGAAGCTGGCAAGAAGCAAGAAGCAGACGGCACGATGCGCGACCAGCTCGTTGAACAAGCGACTGCAAACGCGACAATCGACGTACCTGCAGTTCTCGTCGAGCAAGAAGTAGACCGCATGGTTCAAGAGTTCGGTACGCGTGTATCTTCACAAGGCATCGACCTCAACATGTACTTCGAACTCACAGGAACTTCTGAAGACGCAATGCGCGAAGAGATGAAAGAGCAAGCAGAAGAGCGCGTAAAAGCTCGTCTCGTCTTGAAAGCCATCGCTGAGAAAGAAGCAATCGAAGTGTCTGACGAAGATGCTGAAAAAGAGCTCGAAGAAATGTCTAAGCTCTACAACATCGCACCAGACCAACTCCGCACGATGCTCGCGCCACAAGGCGGAATCGAGACACTTAAAGGTGACCTCAAGTTCCGTAAAGCAATCGACATCCTCGTTGAAAACGGGAAAGCGAAGTAATCGGATCGAAAGGACGGCTGCCGCGCAGTCGTCCTTTTTTCGTCACGACACTTTGCATGTGTTAATCTTTGATGAAGTGATTTGTTCATGCTACAATTATTGCAACGCAGAGATGTAAATGTCTTTTCACGGTGCAAGTCGCACCGGAAAATACAAATAGGCGATTTATCGCACTTACATCCATTTCCATTCAGAAGGGGTGTACCGAATGTTCAAATTTAACGAGGAAAAGGGGCAACTCAAGTGCTCGTTTTGCGGAAAATCGCAAGAACAAGTCCGTAAATTAGTCGCCGGTCCTGGCGTATACATTTGTGACGAATGTATCGAACTGTGCAATGAAATCGTCGAGGAAGAGCTCGGTGTGGAGGAAGAAGTCGAATTCAAAGACATCCCGAAACCACAAGAGATTCGCAACATCCTTGATGAGTATGTCATTGGTCAAGACCGCGCCAAACGTGCGCTTTCGGTAGCTGTCTACAACCACTATAAACGCATCAACGCCGGCGGCCGTTCGGACGATGTCGAACTTTCGAAGTCGAACATCGTGATGATCGGACCGACTGGTAGCGGTAAGACGCTTCTCGCTCAGACGATGGCACGCGTCTTGAACGTCCCGTTCGCAATCGCGGACGCGACGAGCTTGACAGAGGCAGGTTACGTTGGGGAAGACGTCGAGAATATCTTGCTCAAGTTGATTCAATCGGCCGACTACGACGTCGAAAAGGCTGAGAAGGGCATCATCTATATCGATGAAATCGATAAGATTGCCCGCAAGTCGGAAAACCCATCGATCACGCGTGACGTATCGGGTGAAGGCGTTCAGCAGGCACTTCTTAAAATCTTGGAAGGTACGGTCGCGAGTGTCCCGCCACAAGGTGGTCGCAAGCATCCGCATCAAGAGTTCATCCAAATCGATACGACGAACATCTTGTTCATCGTCGGCGGCGCGTTCGCCGGCATCGAAGCGGTCGTCAAACGCCGCATCGGGAAGAAAGTCATCGGTTTTGGGAACGACCAAGAGAACCGCGAGTTGACGCAAGAAGACTTGCTCGCCCGTGCGCTTCCGGAAGACCTTCAGAAGTTCGGGTTGATTCCTGAATTCATCGGTCGTTTACCGGTCATGGCGACGCTCACGACGCTTGACGAAGAAGCGCTCGTCGAGATTTTGACGAAGCCGAAGAACGCCCTCGTTCGTCAGTACGAGAAAATGCTCGAACTCGACGACGTCGAACTCACGTTCACAGACGAGGCGTTGATTGAAATTGCCAAACTTGCGATTAAACGTAAGACTGGCGCACGCGGTCTCCGCTCGATTATCGAAGAAATGATGCTCGATGTGATGTTCACCGTCCCATCGCGCGACGATATCGAGAAAGTCATCATCACGGATGAAACGATTACGGGTCTTGCCGGTCCGAAATACGTCCTCCGCGATGGCACTGTCGAACAGACGGGCGACAACAAAGAGACAGCATAACTTTTAACGTAAAAGGCTCAAACACTCGGCACATCCGAGTTTTGGGCCTTTTTGCACAGGAGGCGTTGTAATGGAACAATTACCAATCCTTCCTTTGCGTGGAGTCGTGGTCTATCCGCTGATCGGAGTGACGATCGATGTCGGACGTCCGCTCTCCTTACGGGCACTCCTTGCCGCAAAGGAACACGAGACAGATTTGATTGTCGTGACCCAAAAAGAGACAGGCAAAGAATCACCTGAGCAGGAAGATTTATATGCGATCGGGACGCGCGTCCACATCGCCAAGATGAGCGAGTTGTCGAACGAGACGGTACGGGTCCGCCTCGTCGGGAAAGAACGCGTCAAAATCAATGCGATTGATGAGACGAAGGAAGGCTGGTTCGCCGACGTCGAGCCGCTCGAACTCGTCGAAGGCGAAGAAGTCGAACGGACGGCACTCGTCCGGTTGTTGAAAGAACAGTTCGGCAAACTCGTCGGGTCGATTAAAGGGTTGTCGCCGGACGAACGGCGCCGTTTCGAGATGTATGAGCGGCTCGAGTCGCTCACCGACTACATCGCTTCGAAGCTCGACATCGATGTCGACCTCCGCCAAGCGATGCTCGAAGAGCCGGACGCCGTGAAGCGCGGGCTTGAGCTACTTGAGATCATGACGCATGAAGTCGAGATCATCGAGCTCGAGCAAGAGTTGCGTGAACGGACGAAGAAGACGATCGAGCAGGCGCAAAAAGAGTACTATTTACGTGAGCAGATGAAGACGATTCAACAAGAACTCGGTGACCAGTCGCAAGACTCAGAACCGAACCGTCTCCGTGAGAAGCTCGAGGCGATCGACTTGCCTGAGACGACACGGAAGAACGTCATGCGCGAAGCCGAGCGGTTGAACGTCGTACCGGCGACCTCGCCAGAGTATGCCGTCATTCGCAACTATCTCGACTGGGTCGTCTCGCTCCCGTGGGGCATCGAAACGGAAGACAAACTCGACGTCAAACACGCGGCCGACGTCTTAGACGACGACCATTACGGGCTCGAGTCGGTGAAAGACCGCATCCTCGAGTACTTGGCCGTCCGCCAATTGACGAACTCGCTCCGCGGCCCGATCCTCTGTTTATCTGGACCTCCCGGGGTCGGGAAGACGTCGCTCGCCCGCTCGATCGCTTCGGCGCTCGAACGGCATTTCGTCCGTGTCTCGCTCGGCGGGGTGCGGGATGAGGCCGAGATTCGCGGTCACCGCCGGACATATATCGGCGCGATGCCGGGTCGAATCATTCGTGGCTTGAAGCAAGCCGAAAGCAAGAACCCGGTGTTCTTGCTCGACGAGATTGACAAGATGGCGTCCGACTTCCGGGGTGACCCGGCGTCAGCGATGCTTGAAGTGCTCGACCCAGAACAGAACGTCTCGTTCTCGGACCACTATATCGAGGAGCCGTTCGACTTGTCGAACGTCCTCTTTATCGCGACGGCGAACGACGTGTCGCAAATCCCGGCACCGCTCCTTGACCGGATGGAACTCATTCAAATCGGCGGCTACACCGAGCTCGAGAAAGTCGAGATTGCGAAGCGCCACTTGATTCCGAAACAATATAAAGAGCACGGGTTGAAAAAAAGCCAGCTGACGATTAAAGAGGACGCGCTCTATGAGGTCGTCCGTCGCTACACGCGTGAGGCCGGTGTCCGGAACCTAGAACGCGTCATCGGTTCGCTCTGCCGGAAAGCAGCGAAACAGATTGCCATCGGCGAGAAAAAACGCGTCACGATCTCGTTGAAGAAACTGAGTGACTATCTCGGGAAACCGAAGTATCGCTACGGGAAAGGTGAGACGGAAGACTCGATTGGAGCCGTCACGGGCCTCGCGTACACGGCGTTCGGGGGCGATACGCTCACGATTGAAGTGGCGCTCGCACCAGGCAAGGGCAAGCTCCAGTTGACGGGTAAACTCGGCGACGTCATGCAAGAATCGGCACAGACGGCGTATAGTTACGTCCGTGCCAACGCCGAACGGTTCGGCATCGACCCGTCGTTCTATGAACGGCAAGACGTGCATATCCACGTCCCAGAAGGTGCCGTCCCGAAAGACGGTCCATCGGCCGGCATCACGATTGCGACCGCGCTCATCTCGGCATTGACAGGCAAGAAAGTCCGCCGCGACATCGGCATGACCGGAGAAATTACGCTCCGGGGCCGTGTGTTGCCAATCGGCGGATTGAAAGAAAAGGCGCTCGCCGCACATCGGGCCGGACTCACGACCATCGTGATTCCGCACGACAACGAGCGCGACATCGACGACATTCAAGACACGGTCCGTGAGAAACTGACGTTCGTGCCTGTGACGACGCTCGATCAAGTACTAGACGTAGCATTTGGAGGAAACTAATGAAAATCACTAAAGCAGAATTTATCACGAGCGCCGTCGCGCCTGACCATTACCCGGTACATGAATTGCCAGAAGTGGCGCTCGCCGGACGCTCGAACGTCGGGAAGTCGTCGTTCATCAACAAGATTTGTCAGCGTAAGGCGCTCGCGCGGACGTCATCAAAGCCTGGGAAGACGCAGACGCTCAACTTCTTCAACATCAACGACGAAATCATGTTCGTCGATGTCCCGGGCTATGGCTACGCGAAAGTGTCGAAGACCGAACGCGAGAAGTGGGGCGTCATGATGGAGCAATATTTGACGACGCAACAGGCACTCCGTGGTGTCGTGCTCTTAGTCGACATCCGTCATGAGCCGACCGGCGACGATGTGACGATGTACAACTTCTTGAAGCATTACGACATTCCGGTCATCGTCGTCGCGACGAAGCTCGATAAAATCAAGAAGAGCCAGCGTCAAAAACACGAGTCGGCCGTCAAACGCAAGCTTCAGTTCGACCCGTCCGACCGGTTCGTCGCCTTCTCGGCGGAGACGGCAGAAGGAAAAGACGAGGCGTGGAAAGCGATTTACGACTTGTTGACACGCGAAGACGACTGAACGAGGCGAGGGGATTCCCTCGTCTTTTTTGTTTTCATGGTTACCGGAGCGGGTATTTATCGTATAATTGTCTACATATATTGTTAGGACAAGAGAATATTGAACGAGGTGGAAGGATGCATATTATGTTTGGAAACAAATGGTACCGCGCATTATTTTGGACGTTGACGATTTTCTTGGTCATCTGGGTCGGGACACAGATCTCATTCGTGTTCGAACCGGTGAAAGTAATCCTGGCGCTCGTCACGGTACCGCTCATCATTGCTGGACTATTCTTTTATTTTCTCGTCGGCATCGTCGACTACTTGGAGAGACGTTCCGGGAAACGCGGTGTATCCGTCGCCATTACCTTGACGTCACTCCTGCTCATCATCACAATCGTCTTCAGCGTGCTCGGGCCGCTCCTCGTCGAGCAAGTGACGTCACTCGTGAACGCCTTGCCGAGCATCGCGAAAGAGTTGCAGGTGCAAATCTTCGCCGTTCGGGACTCGCTCATGGAAAACGAGTTCTTGTCACGATTCGTCAATGAGAACGATGACATGTTCACCGAGTTCACGAACAACGTCACGGCGTACCTAGGGGACATCTTCGGCAACGTCGCCTCATCGGTCGGTCGTCTCGTCGGCTTCATCACGTCGGCCGTCATCACCATCGTCGTCATTCCGTTCATGCTCATCTATATGCTCCTTGACGGGAAGCGTCTTCCGGACTCGATCGTCAAATGGTTGCCGAAGAGCTATGAGACCGAGACGCGCAAAATCTTGAACGACATGCACACGACGGTGAAGAACTATGTGCACGCACAACTGCTCGTCGCGTTCTTCGTCGGCATCACGTCGCTCATCGGGCTTTGGATCGTTGGGGTCGATTACGCGATTCTGCTCGCCCTCTTCATGATGGTCACGAACATTATCCCGTACGTCGGTCCGTTCCTCGGTGCCGCGCCGGCCGTCGTCGTCGCTTTCATCCAAGAGCCGATTATGGCCGTCTGGGTCATCATCGTCATCATCGTCGTACAGCAGATCGAGTCGAACGTCATCTCGCCGCTCATCCAAGGGAAATCCCTCAAAGTGCACCCGCTTACGATTATCATCGTGTTGCTCGTCGCGGGGAATCTCGCCGGCATCATCGGGATGCTCATCGCCGTGCCGACGTATGCGGTGGCGAAAGTCGTCGTCCAAAATATCGTCCGCATCTATAAGTTGCGGGAGCATAAGCAATACTTGGAGGCCGAAGAAGAAAAATCGGAAAGTGCGATTATCACCGATCCTTCCGGGTTGAAATGACGAAAAAAGTAGAAATGGCTTCGTTGTCCGTTTCTACTTTTTTTCGTCACAAAAAGTTCTTATTTTTTTCAGGAATATCAAACAGAAGATTATAGTTCCCAGATAAGAACTGTTATAATGTACGGTAGAGATTGAAATAGAAAAGACAACCGTCGATGGATTTTGGATGAGGGGAAGAGATACATGCATATTGTCGTCGTTGGACTGAATAACAAGACAGCCCCTGTCGCGATTCGGGAGCAGTTCTCGTTTGGGGAGCAAGAAATCGTGGATGCGATGATTGCACTTCGCGAAGAGAAGAGCATTTTCGAGTCGGTTATTTTGTCTACGTGTAACCGGACCGAGCTATACGTCGTCACCGACCAGCTCCATACGGGACGTTATTACACGAAACGTTTTTTGGCCAACTGGTTCGACCTTGAGATGGACCAGTTCACGCCATACTTGTCGATTCGTGAAGGTGAAGAGGCGATTCGCCACTTGTTCCGCGTCACGTCTGGGCTCGATTCGATGATCATTGGGGAAACACAGATTTTAGGGCAAGTGAAGTCGAGCTTCTTCCGTGCGCAAGAGAACGGCACGACAGGGACAGTATTTAACAAACTGTTCAAAGAAGCCGTCACGCTCGCCAAACGGGCTCATACCGAGACGCAAATTGGGGAAATGTCGGTATCGGTAAGCTCGGCAGCGGTCGCACTCGCGCAAGAGATGTATACGTCACTTGACGACAAGCAAGTCGTTGTCGTCGGTGCCGGCGAGACGGGCGAGTTGACGACGCTCAACTTATTCGAGGCTGGGGCGAAACAAATCGCCGTCTTCAACCGGACCGAGAGCAAGGCGAAAGCGGTCGCGGACAAGTTCAAAGGCCGGGCCCATTCGATTCGTGAGATTGCCTGCGGTCTGCTCGATGCGGACATTTTAATCAGCTCGACGGGCGCGAAGCAAGCCGTCATCGAATATGATGACGTGGCGGCAGCGCAACTGCTCCGCCGTGAACGTCCGCTCTTGTTGATTGACATTGCCGTACCGCGAGATATCGATCCAGCGGTACGTGCGCTTCCGGGTGTCCACTTGTTCGATGTCGACGACTTGAACGGCATTGTCAACAAGAACTTGGCGGCCCGCCTCGTCGAAGCCGAGAAAATTGAAGTGAAGATTGACGCTGCGATTCACGAGTTCCAGGCATGGCTCGTCACGCTCGGCGTCGTGCCGATCATGAACGAGTTGCGCGGCCGCGCGCTCACGATTCAAGAGGAGACGATGGAGAGCCTCGAGCGTAAGCTCGACCATTTGTCGGACCGTGACAAAAAGGTCATTGGCAAGCATATGAAGTCAATCATTAACCAGATGCTTCGCGAACCGATTGACTATATTAAAGACGCAGCCGCTCAGCCGGATGCGAACACACGCATCAACCAGTTCGTCGAGACGTTCGGTCTCGATGTCGACATCCCTGACGCCGAACCGGAAACGGAAGAAGCCGAAGCGATGTCAGCTAAAGCACCACTACGCGCTTTAATGCGCTAATACAAAATCAAACAGGCGGCGAATCTCGTCGCCTTTTTCTATGAAGGAGACCAATCATGCGTAAAATCATTGTCGGCTCACGCCGTTCCCAACTCGCGATGACACAGACGAAATGGGTCATCGAGCAATTGAAG
The DNA here is from genome assembly GCF_000696055.1 of Exiguobacterium sp. AB2. Classification (NCBI taxonomy): domain Bacteria; kingdom Bacillati; phylum Bacillota; class Bacilli; order Caryophanales; genus Exiguobacterium; species Exiguobacterium sp. AB2. The sequence goes on along the minus strand of NZ_JNAA01000109.1, from coordinate 127,609 downwards.
AAAGCTGGCGCACAAAACGAGTTCGAGATTAAAGAAATCGTGACGAAAGGTGACCAAATCGTCGACGTCCAGTTATCCAAAGTCGGCGGAAAAGGGTTGTTCGTCAAAGAGATTCAACAACAGATGCTCGACGGTGACATCGATTTTGCGGTCCACAGCATGAAAGACGTCCCGGCCGAACTTCCGGAAGCGCTCTACATCAGCTGTATGCCAAAGCGCGTCGACGCGCGTGACGTCCTCATCTGTGAGAACGGCCATACGCTCGAGACGCTCCCGGAAGGTGCGATTATCGGGACGAGCTCGCTCCGTCGCGGCGCGCAAATGCTCGCGGCGCGCCCGGACTTCGAGATTCAATGGATTCGCGGCAACATCGACACACGACTAAAAAAACTCGAGACGGAAAACTTCAACGCCATCTTGCTCGCCAAAGCCGGGCTTGAGCGCATGGGGTGGACGGACCGTGTCGACTTCGAAGCGCTCGACCCAGACATGATGGTCCCGGCCGTCGGCCAAGGCGTGCTCGCCATCGAGAGCCGGAAAGACGACGCTGAAGTGACGGCGGTCTTACAACTGTTACACGATGACGTGACGGCGAAAGCGGCGACGGCCGAGCGGACGTTCTTAAAGGCGATCGAAGGGAGCTGCCACGTGCCGGTCGGTGGTTACGCGACGGTCGACGGGGACGATGTGACGCTCACCGGGCTCATCGCCTCGGTCGACGGGAAAGAAGTGCTCCGCGTGACGAAGACGTCGAAGGATGAAATCGCACTCGGTCAAGACGTGGCGAACGAACTCCTCGGACGTGGCGGACGTGAGATTCTCGCCTCGGTCGATGTGTGACGTCTGGTACACAGGGACAAAACGATTGACCGCTTCGCAACGGGCTACGCTCGAGGCGAGCGGTCTTTCCGTTCATCACGTCCCGCTCATCGAGACGAGATTGACCGATGCACCGTTACCGACGCATGCGTTCGACTGGCTCGTCGTCACGAGCCAGACAGCCGTACCGGCGCTGACGGACGTCCCGCGCGACGTCCGGGTCGCCGCCGTCGGCGAGAAGACGAAACAAGCGCTCGAACGAGTTGGCTTCACCGTCTCGCTCATGCCGGAGACGTATACGGGCGAGGCGCTGTTCCACGAGTTGGCCCACGTCGTCAAACCGGACGAGACCGTCGTGTTCGCCCGGGGCGACTTGGCGAACACGGACCATATGAAGCGACTCGACCACGTCGTCGACTGGGTCGTCTATGAGACGGTCGGTCGTGACTTGACCGAGGCGGAAGTCGAGGCGCTCGAACGCGTCAACGCACTTCTCGTCCTCAGCCCGTCCGCCGTGCGGGCAATTACGCCATACCTCGACCGTTTCCATGGGACGTGGTACGCCATCGGCGAAGTGACCGAGCGCGCCGTCCGGGAAGTGTCGTCATTACCGGTCCGCGTGCCTGAGTGTTATACTATGGATGCATTAATACAGTGTGTAGGGGAGGATTTTTCATGAACCAGTTCGACCGTCACCGTCGCCTTCGTTCATCGAAGTCGATGCGTGCACTCGTACGTGAAAACCATGTTCGGAAAGAAGATTTGATTTACCCGCTCTTCATCATCGAAGGGACAAATATTAAGCGTGAGGTCAGTTCGATGCCTGGCGTCTTCAACTTCTCGCTCGACCGTCTCGAGGACGAGATCAAAGAGATTGTCGACCTCGGCATTCAATCGGTGCTCTTGTTCGGCGTGCCTGAACATAAAGACCCGGAAGGTACGGAAGCGTATCACGACCACGGCATCGTCCAAGAAGCGATCCGCAAAGTGAAGCAGTGGGCGCCTGAACTCACGGTCGTCGCCGATACGTGCCTCTGTGAATATACGTCAACGGGCCACTGCGGCATCGTGAAGAACGGGGACGTCGATAACGACGCGTCACTGCCGCTTCACGTGCAGACGGCGATCACGCAAGCGCAAGCGGGTGCAGACATCATCGCGCCGAGCTCGATGATGGACGGCTTCGTCGCATCGATTCGGGAAGGGCTTGATCAAAACGGGTTCAGTCATATCCCGATCATGAGTTACGGCGTCAAGTACGCATCGGCGTATTATGGACCGTTCCGTGACGCGGCCCAGTCGGCACCAGGTGAAGGTGACCGGAAAGGCTATCAGATGGACCCGGCCAACCGCCGCGAGGCGTTCCGTGAATCACAATCGGACGTCGAGCAAGGCGCCGACTTCATGATCGTCAAACCGGCGCTCGCGTTCATGGACATCATCCGTGACATGCGCGACTCGCTCGATATGCCGATCGTGGCGTATAACGTGAGCGGAGAGTACGCCATGGTCAAAGCAGCGGCCTTGAACGACTGGGTCGACGAACAACGCATCGTCATGGAGACGATGGTCGGCTTCAAACGGGCCGGCGCGGACCTCATCGTCACGTATTTCGCAAAAGACGTCTGTCGCTATTTGGAAGGAGATTACGCATGACCTACAAACAAACACGCTCAGAAGCGGCGTTCGAACAAGCACGTCCGCTCATGCCGGGCGGGGTGAACAGCCCGGTCCGTGCCTATAAATCAGTCGGCATGACGCCAATCTTCGCCGAACGCGGTGAAGGATCACGCGTCTACGACATCGATGGCAACGAATATATCGACTACGTCCTCTCATGGGGACCACTCATCCTCGGCCACCGTGACCCGGTCGTCACGAAGGCGATTCAAGAGCAAGCCGAGAAAGGCTGGACGTTCGGGACACCGACCGAGCTCGAGACGAAGATGGCGGAACTCGTCATCGACCGCGTCCCGTCCATCGAGATGGTGCGTATGGTCAACTCGGGTACGGAAGCGACGATGGCGGCGCTCCGCCTCGCACGCGGTTACACGGGCAAGACGAAGATCTTAAAGTTCGAAGGTTGCTACCACGGTCACGGCGACTCGCTCCTCATCAAGGCGGGATCGGGTGTCGCGACGCTCGGCCTCCCGGACTCGCCGGGCGTGCCGAAAGAGCTCGCGAGCCACACGCTCACGGTGCCGTATAACGACTTAGAAGCGGTCCGCGTCGCGTTTGAGAAGTACGGCGACGACCTCGCGGGTGTCATCGTCGAGCCGGCTGCGGGCAATATGGGTTTCGTGCCACCGCAGCCTGGTTTCCTCGAAGGACTCCGTGAGATCACGGAACGAAACGGCGCGCTCCTCATCTTTGACGAGGTCATGACCGGCTTCCGTGTCGGCTACAACTGTGCCCAAGGCTACTTCGGTGTGACGCCGGACTTGACGTGCCTCGGGAAAGTCATCGGCGGCGGTCTTCCGGTCGGCGCGTACGGCGGGAAACGCGAGATCATGGAACAAATTGCGCCGCAAGGACCGATTTACCAGGCGGGCACGCTCTCAGGAAACCCGCTCGCGATGATCGCCGGCTACACGACGCTATCGCAACTCAAGCCTGAGCACTACGCCGAGTTCGAACGCAAAGCGGACCGTCTCGCCGAAGGCTATACGAAAGCAGCCGAGAAGTATAATATCCCGCACGACACGAACCGAGCCGGATCGATGTTCGGCTTCTTCTTCACGAACGAGAAAGTGACGAACTTCGAGAAGGCGAAATCGGCCAACCTCGAGATGTTCCGCTCGTATTATCAGAAGATGGCGGCGCGCGGCGTGTTCTTGCCACCGTCACAGTTCGAAGGATTGTTCCTCTCGACCGTTCACACGGACGAAGATATCGACTTGACGCTCGCAGCGGTCGACGCGACGTTCAAAGAGCTGCAACAAGAGTTTTCATTGTAATCTTGACGGAACCATCTTCTGTCGCTACAATTGTTTAACAGATACGATTAAAAGCTACGATGAGGAATAGTACGCAATCAACATCCATTTTCAGAGACGCGGCCGCTTGGTGCGAGGCCGCGAAGGATGGTGCGGAAGTCGCCTCGGAGCTGACCTTTTGAACGAAGTAGGAAGGTCCGGTCCATCGACCGTTATTCGATTTTGAGGGCGCCACAAGTGGCGAACTAAGGTGGTACCGCGGAAGATACGGCTTCTTTCGTCCTTAGCGTTAAGGACGAGAGTAGCCGTTTTTTTGTCCACATTATTAGAGGAGGTTGGGCATATGACCAACGAGACAAACGAAATCACCATGCCGACGAAGTACGATCCAAGTGCGACGGAAGCGAAATGGTATGACTACTGGTTAGAGAACGACGTATTCAAAGCAGACGAGGACGATTCAAAACAGCCGTATACGATCGTCATCCCGCCACCGAACGTAACGGGGAAACTTCACCTCGGACACGCGTGGGACACGACGCTCCAAGATTTATTGACGCGCCTCAAGCGCATGCAAGGCTATGACGTCCTTTGGCTCCCGGGGATGGACCATGCCGGCATCGCGACGCAGGCGAAAGTCGAACAGAAGCTCCGTGAGGACGGCATCATGCGCTACGACCTCGGACGTGAGAAGTTCCTCGAGAAGACGTGGGAATGGAAAGACGAGTACGCCGATACGATCCGTGCCCAGTGGTCAAAACTTGGTCTCGGTCTCGATTACTCACGTGAGCGCTTCACGCTCGACGAAGGACTCTCGAAAGCGGTCCAGGAAGTGTTCGTCCGCCTCTATGAGAAAGGCTTGATTTACCGTGGCGAGTATATCGTCAACTGGGACCCGGCGCAAAAGACGGCCGTCTCGGATATCGAAGTCATCTATCAAGAAGTCGAAGGCGCGTTCTACCACATGAAGTATCCGCTCGCTGATGGCTCAGGCCACATCGAGATCGCGACGACGCGTCCGGAAACGATGCTCGGCGATACGGCCGTTGCCGTTAACCCGAAAGATGAGCGTTACGCGCACCTCGTCGGCAAGACGATCATGCTTCCGGTCATGAACCGCGAGATTCCGATCGTCGCTGACGACTACGTCGACATGGAGTTCGGTACAGGTTGCGTCAAGATCACACCGGCGCACGACCCGAACGACTTCGAGATCGGGAACCGCCACGAGCTCCCGCGCATCCTCGTCATGGACGAAGGCGGCAAGATGAACGAGAATGCTGGCAAGTACGAAGGGCTCGACCGTTTCGAATGCCGCAAGCAACTCGTCAAAGACCTAGAAGCAGACGGCACGCTCGTCAAGATCGAGCCACACACGCACTCGGTCGGTCACTCGGAACGTTCAGGCGCAGTCATCGAGCCTTATCTTTCGAAACAGTGGTTCGTCGACATGGAGCCGCTCGCGAAAGCAGCGCTCGAAGCGCAAGGACATGACGATACGAAAGTCAACTTCGTCCCAGAGCGGTTCGAAGGCACATACCTCCGTTGGATGGAGAACATCCGTGATTGGTGTATCAGCCGCCAACTCTGGTGGGGTCACCGCATCCCGGCTTGGTACCACAATGAGACAGGTGAGATTTATGTAGGTAAAGAAGCACCGGCGGACAGTGAGAACTGGCATCAAGATGAAGACGTGCTCGACACATGGTTCTCGTCAGCGCTTTGGCCGTTCTCGACGATGGGCTGGCCGGATACGGACTCGGCAGACTTCAAACGTTACTTCCCGACGAGCGCGCTCGTCACGGGTTACGACATCATCTTCTTCTGGGTATCTCGCATGATTTTCCAATCGCTCGAGTTCACTGGGAAGCAGCCGTTCAACGACGTGCTCATCCACGGTCTCATCCGCGACTCGGAAGGCCGCAAGATGTCGAAGTCGCTCGGTAACGGCGTCGACCCGATGGAAGTCATCGACCAATACGGCGCGGACTCGCTCCGCTGGTTCCTCCTTACGGGATCGACACCAGGGAACGACCTTCGTTTCTATTGGGAGAAAATCGAATCGACATGGAACTTCGCGAACAAGATTTGGAACGCGAGCCGTTTCGCCCTTATGAACATGGACGGCATGAAGTATGAGGAGATCGATTTGTCAGGTGAGAAGACGCTCGCTGACAAGTGGATTCTCACTCGCTTGAACGACACAATCGACCAAGTGACACGTCTCGTCGACAAGTATGAGTTCGGCGAAGCCGGCCGTTACTTGTACAACTTCATCTGGGAAGAGTTCTGTAACTGGTACATCGAGATGGCGAAACTCACGCTCTACGGTGAGGACGAGGCTGCGAAAGCGACGACGCGTTCAGTGCTCGCGTACACGCTCGACTCAATCATGCGTCTCATGCATCCGTTCATGCCGTTCCTCACAGAGGAAATCTGGCAGCACTTGCCGCACGAAGGCGACTCGATTGTCCGTGCGAGCTACCCGACACGCCGCGACGAGCTCCACTTCGCGGACTCGGTACCAGCGTTCGAAGCGGTCATGAACGTCATCCGTTCGGTCCGTAACATCCGTTCGGAAGTGAACGCCCCAATGTCGAAACCGATTCAGCTCTTCATCTCGACGTCGGATGAGGCGACACAAGATTACTTGAGTGCGAACGAAACGACAATCGGCAAGTTCACGAACGCGACCGAGCTCGAAATCGGACGTGGCTTGACGGCTCCTGATAAGTCGATGTCAGCCATCATGACGGGTGCGGAACTGTTCATCCCACTCGCTGACCTCATCAACTTTGAGGAAGAAATCGCCCGTCTTGAAAAAGAAGTGGCGAAGTACGAGAAGGAAGTCGAGCGCGTTCAGAAGAAACTCGGCAACCCAGGCTTCACTGGCAAGGCACCGGCTCACGTCATCGACGAAGAGAAGGCGAAAGAGAAAGACTACCTCGACAAACGTGACGCAGTCCGCGCCCGTTTGGAAGAGTTGCGTAAATAATGAATCAACCTTCTTTGGAGACTTGTTCTCCGAAGAAGGTTTTTTTGTCGTTTGGTGGAATTTAGGAGAGGAGACGATATAAAGGTGGTGTGACATGAGACGAATCGGAATGATGTTAAGTTTGGCAGTTATGGGACTGAGTGGGTGTGTGGCGGAACGAGCTGAACCGATCGAACCGACGGAATCAGGAGTGACAATTAATGAAAGTGCAGAAGAGACGTCTTCCAAGGATATTCCCGTAACGACGGACAAAGAAGTGTTCGGCTCGATGATTGAGGACGTGCCAAAAGGGACCGTTCGACTAGTTGATGCGGTCACGGCCCAATACACACTTCAATATACAGATGGCACGTCCGAGCGACCAGCGAGAGACGGTGTAATCTATGAAACCGTCATCGATGATCTCGGGCTCATTGCCATTAAGTTACCAAACCGCGACGATTCGTTCGGCGTATTCAACTATTCACGGGACGAGGAGTGGGGGTTGCACGGGATTCAAAACTTTACGATTCCCGAGGCGGCCGAAAAAGTCCGACACGGGTTGGACTTGCCTGAAGAAGAGCTGTTTGTCGCCAACTTCGAGATGAGTCAGCTCGAGCGGCCGGTGGAGATGTGGACGTTGTATGATGAGACGCAATGCATCACGATTTTAGTGACCGATGCGTCCAGTGTGGCCGACGGAGAATTGATTGACCGGCGAGACGATTCAAATGAGCGGTATCGCTTGAATCAACCGGAAGGGAACGGCTTGTTTTACGTAGACCAGGGCAAGCTCATCGTCGTGACGGGCAATGTGTCGGAAGAGGTGTTGCTCGACCTTTCGGACTCGCTACCGGAGGCGTGGTCGGTGGATTTTCCAATTAAAGAATAAATTGAAGCAGGCGAAAGGATGAGTTCTAATTTGCCAGTGCACGAATTTGATTTATGGGAACGAACATTGAAAGCACCTACACGTAATCCAGATTATAATGGCTACACTGAGGTTGATGATGATTTTATCCAAGAGCTTATGGAAGCGTGCTCGATTATGCGGACCTATTTTCATTCGTATCATCGTCCTGATCTCGGGCTGGATTATTACGGAATTACCCTCATCCCAAACGAATCGTTATCGATGTTTTATGACATCGTCACGCAGTCACGTGTATTCCATCGTTCAGAAGAGTTGAGCGATTTGGCGAGTCTCATCATTCAAGCCGAACGCGAAGGCAAAGACTTGGTTCATTTTGGGATTTAACGGACTAAGAAAATAATTATACATTGCCATTCGTTACATAGACTCTCATTGAGAATGCGTGTTAGGAACGTAGGTCGAAACTTGGTTAAGTCGATGAAGGTATTTAAAGTGTACATATTTTTACAGGGAGGGATGGCCATGCCATACACGCACGAATTCGGTGTATTGGATTCAACAAATCGTCAATCATCATATGATACGTATACACCTGAACACTTCGATTGTGTCTCGGTGGATGGGGAGTGGGTGGATGAGTTTATCGAGGAGCTGAACGAGATGCGCACGTATTTCCACTCCTATGACCGTCCTGGATTCGGATTAGACGAATGCGGGATCACGCTCATTCCATATGAGTCACTGGCGCTGTTCTATCAAGTCGTCAAAGCGATGATGTACACGCATGAGTCGGAACAACTGAATCGACTTATTTCCAAAATCACACAAGCCCAAGTAGACAAGAAGGACATGATTCATTTCGGACTATGAGTCTATAGAAAAGAACAACCCCGAGCATCGTCATCGATGTTCGGGGTTTCGTTTGCGTTCGATGTAGATTATGCCAAATACAGTGGCGGCAAACAAAACATGCAAGAGGAGCGGTTGAGGATAACCAATGCGGAATAGGTGCATGGCATAGACGACATAAAGGATGCTTCCGAATCCTAGCAAGACGGAATAAAGAACCTTCATACGTCTTCTTCCTCCGGTTCTGTCCAAAACGGAAGACGACCGGTTGTCACGAAATACGAGAACGTGAGCAGGACGCCGATTGCGAGTCCAGTTACTTGCGGCTGAATCGGCTGACCCGTAAATGACAGATAAAACTGTAGACGAGATAGGACGTGGATAAGCCGATGATTGCCATGAGCAAGATAGTCATCTTCATTTCGATTCATTCCATTCAAGGTTATTCAAATGTCTCATCAAGGTGGAAAAGGAAACAGCAAAGAAAAAGGCAGGCATTAGCCAGGCCCAGTCATCTATGAATGGTCCTTGCAATAGCTCGATTGACATCAAGCAGGCAAACCCTAACGAAATGAGTGAAGTGAGTAGAAGCATGTTGAACCTCCTAAAAGTGATGTTATCCACTTTACGTTCGAACATAAAAAAGGTTCCAAAAAAACCATCCTGCCGAAGCAGAATGGTTCATGTGCCACAGAATGTCTGATACGGATACGTCCGTGGCGGTCCTGGTGAGACGTAGCGTCCATAGTCGGCTTCGTAATCGTACGGCTTTCGCAATACGTCGAGCAGTGCATGGGTCGGACCGAAGTCACCGCGTTCGGCTGCCATGAGGGCGGCCTCGACATGATGATTGCGTGGAATGACGGCCGGGTTATGCTGACGCATGAGCCGGATAACGTCCTCATCAGGAAGACCTTGCTCCCCGAGGCGTTTCTGCCAAGCGGACAGCCACGCCTTGCCGTCGTCCTGTTTAGCAAAAACGAGCGCGTCCGTGTCGCCGAGTGTGAGCGCGCGGAACGTGTTTGTGAAGTCAGCCTCAGACTCCATCATGAGTCGGAGCAGTTCGTCCGTCAGTGCATCGTCGCCATCTTTTCGGACGTAGAGCCCGATTTTATGGGCGAGGCCAGTAAAGTATGCTTCTTTATACGTTTCCGTGTAGTCGTTCAACAGTTTATTGGCGATATCGACGGCGGTTTCTTGCGTGTCAGCGAGGAGCGGCAACAGCGTCTCGGCGAGGCGGGCCAAGTTCCACGACCCGATATACGGCTGATTCGCATAGGCGTAGCGTCCCTCGCGGTCGATGGAGCTGAAGACGGTGTTCGGGTGATACGTATCCATGAATGCACATGGTCCGTAATCAAGACCTTCACCGCTGATGAACGTGTTATCCGTGTTCATGACGCCGTGGATGAATCCGACGAGTTGCCAATCCGCGATGAGCTTCGCTTGGCGGGTGATGACGCGGCCGAGGAACTGTTCATAGCGGTCCGGTTGTCCTGCAAGGTCAGGGTCGTGGCGCTGAATCGCATAATCGGCGAGCGCAACGACGTCATCGATTGATCCGGCCGCGGCGGCGTATTGGAACGTACCGACACGTAAATGGCTTGCCGCGACGCGCGTCAGAACGGCGCCGTGCTTCGGTCCTTGGCGCATGATCGGCTCACCGGTCGTGACGACGGCGAGCGCCCGGTTCGTCGGGATGCCGAGCGAGTGCATCGCCTCACTGATGAGGAATTCACGCACCATCGGACCGACGGCGGCCCGTCCATCACCGCCACGCGAGTACTCGGTCGGGCCCGAGCCTTTCAATTGAACGTCGACACGCTTTCCGTTCGGTGCGACGTGTTCTCCGAGCACGAGCGCCCGTCCGTCACCGAGCATCGTGAAATGGCCGAACTGATGACCAGCATACGCTTGAGAGAACGATGTGTCGGTCTGACGATTCCCGGCGAAGAGTGCGACGTCTTGAGACGTTTCGGCGTCGAGACCGAGCGTCTTGGCGAGTGCTTCGTTCCACAGGACGAGTTCGGGCTTGTCGACCGGATGGACCGGTCCCCGGTCGTAAAAAATGTCACGGAGATCGAGGTAGGTCGCCTCGAAGTTCCAACTGTTGGTCATAGTAATTCCCCCTTCTTCGCCTCGAGTATAGCACAGCCGATTCCTTGCATAGCGCTTCGCGAATTTTGGTAAGATGAGAGGGAAGTGTGAAAACAGGAGTGATGGAAGATGGAGACGAGACAAGACGTATTGGAATGGCTGAACGGGCAGCTACGGTTCGGGATTAAGCCCGGGCTCGAACGCATCGAGTGGATGCTGAACGCACTACGAATCAAGGAGTTACCGTCGATTCACGTGGCGGGGACGAACGGGAAAGGGTCGACGGTCGCCTTCTTGCGGGCCATGGCGATGAAACAGGGCTTGAACGTCGGGACGTTCATCTCGCCATACATCATCCAGTTCGAGGAGCGAATCATGTTGAACGGGGAACCGATTCGAGAAGAGGACCTCGTCCAAATCGCCAACCGGGTCCGTGACTGTGCGAGCTCGTCACCGGAGACGTTGACGGAGTTCGAGCTGCTGACCGTCATGGCGTGGCTCTATTTCCACGAGCAACAGCCCGACCTCGTCATTTGGGAAGTCGGGCTCGGAGGACGCCTCGACTCGACGAACGTGTTGACGCGACCGCTCGCGACGGTCATGACGTCGATTGGACATGATCATCAAGGGATTCTCGGCGACACGCTCGAAGAGATTGCCCTCGAGAAGTTCGGTATCATGAAGTCGAGTGTGCCGATGTTCCATAGCTTGACGGAGAAGCGGTTGATTGAGTTGCTCGAACAACAAGGGGAGACGATGGATGCGCCGATTCACGACGTCACGCCGCTCGTCTCATCCGTAGAGGATGGGGCCGACACGGTCGTCACGTATGATGGGATGCCTCCGGTGACAATCGGATTGACCGGACACCATCAAGCGTATAACGGAGCGTGTGCTGTCGCCGTCGCGCGCCATCTCGGCTGGAGAACAGAGGCGATTCAAGCAGGACTCGAATCGGCGCAACATCCGGGGCGTTACGAGCTGATTTCGAGACAGCCTCGTATCGTGCTCGACGGGGCGCATAACGCGGAAGGCGTCGCCGCACTCGTCGAACAGCTGAAACTTGAGCGTGACGTGACCGTCCTCGCAGCCATTCTCGCTGACAAGGACCGCGAAGCGATGGTCGCGTCGCTCCAGATGGTGGCAGATGTCTATGAGACGACGTTCGATTTCCCACGTACCCGGACGAAAGAAAGTCTAATTGCCGACGGGGCCCGTTACGTGGACTGGGAAGAATGGTTGGCTGCGTGGCTGGAGACACCCAAATCCGAGACGCTCGTCGTGACCGGGTCGCTCTACTTCATCAGTGAAGTCAGAACCTATTTCCAAAGTTTGAAAAAAACCACTTGTGAACAGGAAGAAAAAGGGGTATGAATTAACTGAAGAAGTGTGATGACAAACCGACTGGAGGCACAACGATGAAGAGGCAGCTAAGATCCAAGTACGGGTTCCTCATAGTGGTAGGGATGATTCTATTGTTGTTCGCATATACGTCAACGTTTGCGAATAACGGGAACGGAAGAGGAAATGGGAACAATAACAATAACGGCAATAATGGTAACGGGAATGGAAACAAACAGGGCATTGTTTTTCAAACGGATATTAAAGATGAGACAATTCGAACAGTTACACCAGAAGCTGTGCTTGTAGGGGACAGTTTTGATTTGACATATGACTTGTCATTGAATAACATTCTTGATTTTACAAACGGTCCGAATATCAATTCTTACAAGTATGTAGAATGGGCTGTGACAATTGAAGAGACAATTCCAGAAGGATTATCTGCAGTCGTAACTCCTTCAACAGCTCATAATTTAAATTTCGATCCTAAAACACGTCTCTTAACGGGGACAATCAATGTACTCTGTGGAAAGAAAAACTCCGGACTTGAATCTTGTAACGAATATAAGAATGCAGCGTTCTCAGACCTTATCACCATCAAATTGATTGCAGAAAAACCAGGTAGTTATACGTTCGAGAATGGGCGATACGCTTATTCGCTGGAAGCTGATCATTCTGGAAACGGGAGCGGTGCACAGAAACACGATCGCTCGTTCACAGATGCGGGAAGCGACTTTACTAAAACGACGGTAACAGTAGAAGAACTGAAAATCAATGTTCCAAGTGAAACGACGATTTATTTGGGAAATTCAAAAACGGTAGAAGCTAGCTTATCGACTGTGAAAGCGGCGATTCCACCAAACGCGAAACTCACATGGGAAATTGATAAGTCCAGTTTCGTAAATCAATCGAATTCAACGAATCAAAGTGTTACGTTAAAAGCGTTGGATGCGGGTGAAGCGAATGTGAAGGCCGTCTATGAATACGCGAACGGACAAAAAGTTAAATCAAACAACATGAAAGTAGTCGTCAAACTACCTGATTTATCATTAACTACCAATGATCAAGAACTTTGGGTCTACAAAAACGAATCAGGAACGTTGGTAAAGCAACAAGCTTTATTGACATTGGAACAATTGGTAGAAGATAAACGAGCACTTACCAATCCGCTTGCCGTGACGTGGGACGTTGATTCGACCGCCTTGAAAATTCTTTCTAGTCAGAACACGTCCGCGACCGTACAAGCCGAACATGGTAGTACGAGCAACGTTTCTGTCATCGCAAAATTGAAGGATTATATCGGACAGACGATGCCTGTCTTGATCAACGTGAAAGAGTACCCACAAAAAGTCTCGACACCGAACGTCATTCTATACATGACAGACAGCCCATACAGCTATCCGGTCAAATTCTGGCCTGAGACGGCAAACGTGACAGGTTACGGCCTGACTGTACTTGAAGGAACGGATGTTATGACCGCAAAAGATGGCGTATTGACACTCTTGAAGCCAGGTATCGCGAAAGTCGGACTGGTCACGGAGGACGTCAGTGCATCATTTAAAGCAGGAGAAGGACCGAAAATCATCAGCCAAACGTTCTACGTCCGGGTCAAAGCCGGCACGGATCCGAACCCAGGAACCGAAGATCCGTCTGGCGATTTCTATTAATCTCAATCATAGAAAAGAGGCTGCTCTCACGAGTGCCTCTTTTTTATTTCTTCAGTTGTTGACCGACGAACAGTTGGAGTTGGTTTGTAACCGGGAGTGTATCGATTTGACGGAACACTCCTTCGTTATATTCCATGACGAGACGCGAATCGTCGACGTCTGGAGAAGCGATCACATTCTCCGGAGCGAAATAAGCTTGTTTATTCGCCTGCTGCGGTAGCGATTTGAACGACCCGCGGAACGTGTTCACTTCGAGCGGTCCTTTACTATACAGGCCGCCTTTGATGTTTACAATCGAGCCGACGGCATAGACCCGCGTGGGTTGTTCAGAGTCACTATATAGAAACGCCTGAAGAGGGGACGACGAGTTACGGAATTCGTCGATTCGATTGAGGAGTATTTTTCCTTTTGCGAGCAAGACGAGTGAACTGTCTTGTTCTGAGGAAACACCGCGAATTTCAGCCCGGTCAATAAACACATCCTTCAGAGAATAGACGGTCGTGTTGAAAGCGACTTTACCGCGAATCGTCAAGTTACCGTTCACGATGAGTGGGCGACTGATTGTGATATCGCGCGTCCCTTCGATTACAACGTCCCCGTCAAGTAGAAGCGGTACAGTTGAATCGGCGATTGAATCGCTAATAATCATTGGTGTATCTCTTCCAAGAGGTGACTCAAGGATTTTAAGTTCTTGAATTTGGTCAACTCTTTGTGTGTCGATGTAGTTAGTGAAAAACACGTCTGGTTCGCTGGCGTTTTCTTTCACGAATGTCTGTCTTAAAAACGGAATAAAGTCTGCTTCTTTAGGACGTCCGTAGTCATACGCTGAGAAACGAAGACTGTTTTTTAAAAAGATTGATACATGTGGTGGTTTGTCATAAGAAAAATCTACAGTAGAGGTTCCCTTGTGACGGTTTACAAATTGGACAATTGAGTAGTCGAAGTTGAACTTAGAAAACGAGCTTTCGACCGGACCGATATTAGGTTGTTCGGAGGCGCCTGGAGTGGTACTAGTTGCGAAATAGTTGGGGAAGTCGCAACCATTGCACTTTGCGGTATCTCCTAAGTCTATCTTACCGTCTGTGTAGAACCGGCTGGTCGGGTTGTTGTTGAGCGTCTTTTTGCTATTTTCTAGTTGGTAACTCGCATCTCGCTTCAAATCAAGTTGCTTACCAGCGTACATATTACCACTAATGGACGGTGGCCCGTTTATTGTCAGTACATCGTCCGACCCGAGCACGTAATAGAGGAATGACGGCAGCGCCGTCACATACACTTCTTGGCTATACGAGCTCGTTTGCATCGGCTGTTCCGGCTTCGCTTTCGTCGTCCCGGTCGCCGTCAACGTGAGCACGGTCGTGAACGGGGCGTTCGCCTGATCAGCCGTCGAGCGGGTGATCGAGTAACGGATGTCGTTGTCGCCCGATTGCAAATCACCCGTATAGAGCGTGTTCGCCTGGAGCACCGTCGCGACTTTCGCTTGAAATGCTGCTTGGTTCTCCATATACGGTTGAACAACATTTGCATCGTGGAGAGGGAACGTCGTCCGCAAATCGGCGACGAGCACATCGAGCACGCCTTTGACGTCGGTATCGAGTTGCGTCTCGTCGACGCGGATATTCGTCTGCTTGTTCGTCGCCAAGTTGACTTGAATCGCAGCGAGCGAGAGGACGGCGAGCGCCGCCATCGTCACGAGGACGAGGATGAGGACGTAGCCTCGTTCATCTTGTTTCATCTGGCTCCCTCTTTTCATAACGGGATGGTACTCGTAAACGTCTTGGTGAGCGTGGCATCGTCACGCGAGGCGAGCGTCACTTGAATCTCCATCAGTCCGGACACGATGTAAGCCTCGCGCCCGCTCCTCGCGTCTGTCACTTCGTCCTGAATGTCGATGGTGACGGCTTGGACGATGACGTCAGGGTTGTTCGTCACAAAGCTCGACGGGTCGAGCTCGAGAACGGCGTCCTCCATATAATCGCCTTGACGGTACAAAATGCCTTCCGTCGAGATGCGCGGGGAATGGAGACGATGGAACGAATATGTATCCCCGTTGACGGTCAAGGCGTCGAACTCGGTTTGGTTGATGTCCTGGAGGACGCTTGTGATCAAGTAGTCGGCCTCATTCCGGAGCGAGCTCGTGTCGTTCGTCAGACGGAAACCGAGCGAGCCGGTCAAGAAGACGGTGATCACGATTCCGGCAAAGATGGCGGAGATGACGAGCGCGAGCAACAATTCGACGAGCGTGACGCCGTCCTCACGGTCACGGAAGCTCTGGAACGTCCGTCTCAGGGAATTTATCTTGAAGCGTCGCATTCGTCACCACTCCTTTCAACGTAATCGGTTTGAGCAACGTCTCCGAGGCGACGGTAATCTCGACGTTGACGAGGTCGGCGGGTAATTCGTTGCCGGGAGAGAGGATGGTCACATCGAAGGCGCGCCCGTTGATGGTGACGTCACACAAATCGCAGACGTTGGCCGGCGTCTTCTGGAGGATCGAGATGTCAATCGGGTCTCGCGTTTCGGCCGCCCGACGCTTCAACGTGTTGAGCGTATTTTGGGCGACTTGGTTTGCCACGGTCCGGTCAAGATCCGAGGAGGTGATTCGTAAGCTTTGGGAGAAGATATTCATGAGCGATAATGCCAAGATCGAGACGACGACAATCGAGACGAGCACTTCGACGAGCGTGAAACCTTGTTCGGAACGGTCCACCGCATTGACCTCCTTTTCAAAATTCATTTAATGATAGGAAAAAAGAGACTTTTAACCTGAAATAATTGTTATTTTCTGTACAATGCATATTATACTAAAGTTACAGTGGGAACGGATAGTAATTCAAAAGTCTCATTTGACTTGAAATAGAGGGGGAAATGGAATGAAGCGATATGGGATGCACCTGTTCATCCTAGCGGGGCTAGTCCTGCTCGTGTCGTTGCCGACGATCGGGCTCGTGAACTATCTTGATGCCTCGGCGAAGACGACTGCTACATATAAAGAGACGACCGTGGCCGGCATCGACGTGTCGGGGATGACGAAAGAAGAAGCGATCGTCCGAATCGATAACGCCATCAAAGACTTCAACAACACGCCGTTCACGGTGACGCTCGTCGATGGGACGGTGATCGAGGTCGGCAAAGATGTCGTCTCGTTCAACGTCGACGCGACACTCAAGGCGGTCACTGAATCGGGTACATATCCGCTCGTCACGACGGTCGACGAAGAGCGATTGACACCGTACTTAGAGAACCAACCGGTGACGCTCTCGATGGTGACACCGCCGCTCGTCGAAGCCGCCTCGAATTTGAACTCAGACGTCGTCCTCGAGATGACGGCGACGGAGAGTGAAGTCGTCGCTTCGATCACGGTCAGTCCGACGCCAGCGATGCGCTCGGCACTCGAGCGGATGAACGGCTTCGAGATGAAAGCAGGGGACATCTTCAGCTTGAAAGCGTTCGGAGAAGATTTTGAGGCGCTCAGCACGCTCGGTTCCTCGATGTATCAATTGTTCGCGGCGACACCGTTCCAAATCCTAGAACGGGTCCAACATGAGACGCTCCCGACCGGCATCGAGCTCGGCTATGATGTCAAAGTCGACGAGCGCTCGAACTTCGCCGTACAGAACACGGAACAGACACCGTACGCGCTCATCGTGATCGAAGAAGGGAACGCGATGACGGTCCAATTGCTCGGCAAGGTATTCGTTGGAGCGTACGAGTCGCGCGTCGAAGACGTGACGAGCGTCCCATATCAAAACATCGTCCGTTTCTCGCCGTCACTCACGGCCGGCAGTTCGTCTGTGACCCAGTCCGGTCAGACCGGGGAGTCGGGCAAACTGTATCGTGTCCGCATCACGGATACGGGCGAGTCGCTCGAACTGCTCGGGTTTGATTTTTACGAGCCGATCCCGGAGATCGTGACGAAAAGTTCCGTCCCGCTCCCGCCTCCTGAACCGGTCGAACCGGTGATTCCAACTTTCCCGGACGAATCACTGGAAGATGACCCGTTCGATGACGATGTAGAGGATGACGGATTGAATGAGTTTGAAGAACAGCCACCGGTGTATGACCAGGACCCGGTGCCAAGTGAGGGGGCAGTCGGATGATCGGTTATTTGATTTTGATTGCCTTTTGGGTACTTGCCACATTGACCGTGTTCGCCTTATCGATTCCATACGTTCGAAAGCGGGAGACGAAAGGAGTCATCTCGTTACTCGTCGCCGTGCTCTCGCTCGGCGTGTATAGCCTGTATGTCGAAGGGCTCGAGCGGACGTGGTGGGCGTGGGTCCTCCTCGCCCTCGGTTTGGCAGGCGGTGCGGCACTCAGTGCGTTCATCGAACAGCGAGACGTCGCACAGGAGGTACCACAGAGGATGGTGAAGTAAGTTGAGACGAATAAAGAAACGGCTCGGCGGGATGCTCGTCGAGGCGGGGATGATCACGCAAGCACAGCTAGACGAAGCACTTACTCAAAAGCGGACCGGGGAGAAACTCGGGGACGCGCTCATGCGATTGAACTATTTGACCGAGACGCAACTGATTCAAGTGTTGCACGAGCAGTTGAACGTGCCGGTCATTTCATTATATTCAGAAGACATCAATGTCACCGTGACGAAACTTGTCCCGAAAGTCATCGCCCAAAAACATGACATCATGCCGATTTCGTTACAAGGCAATACGCTGTTCATCGCGACAGCGGACCCGCTCGATTTGATCGCCATCGATGACGTGCGTCTGCAGACGGGGATGAACATCGAGGTCGGGATCGCCACGCGAGAACAGATTCGCAAGACGATTGGACGCTATTACGAGATGGATGCGTCACTCATCGAGATTTTAAAAGAAGAAGCTCCGGAACTCGATCGCGAGGAGACGGCGTCGCGAGATGACGCGCCGGTCATCCGGCTCGTCAATCAGCTCTTCTTGAGCGCCATCGACCAACGAGCCTCAGATATCCACTTCGACCCGCACGAGAAACAGTTGCACGTCCGTTTTCGGGTCGATGGTGACCTCCGGACCGAGGCGATTTATCCGAAAAAGATTCAAAGTGTCATGCTGACGCGCCTCAAGGTCATGAGTAACCTAGACATCACCGAGAGCCGCTTGCCACAAGACGGACGTATCAAATATACGCTCCGGGGCCGCCCGTACGATTTCCGCGTCTCGACGCTCCCGACGATGTATGGCGAGAAAATCGTCATCCGGGTGCTCGACTCGTCGGAAGGGTTGACCGATTTGACGAAACTCGACTTCGGCGACAAAAACGAGGCAGTGTATCGCGACATGCTGAAACGGCCGAACGGGATTATCCTCATCACCGGGCCGACCGGGTCAGGGAAATCGTCGACGCTCTATGCGTCGCTGCGCGAACTGAACGATGAATCCAAAAACATCATCACGGTCGAGGACCCGGTCGAGTATCAACTCGACGGCATCAACCAAGTGCAAGTCAATTCGAAAGTCGGCTTGACGTTCGCGTCGGGTCTGCGTTCGATTTTGCGTCAAGACCCGAACATCGTCATGGTCGGAGAGATTCGGGACACCGAGACGGCCGAGATTGCCATCCGGGCATCGTTGACCGGTCACTTGGTATTGTCGACGTTACATACGAATTCGGCCATCAGCTCGATCACCCGCTTGATTGACATGGGGGTCGAACCGTTCCTCGTCGCCGCATCGACGTCCGGGCTTGTCGCTCAGCGGCTCGTCCGTCGCGTCTGTCGGGACTGCGGTCACGAACAGCCGGTCTCGAAACGGGAACAGGAACTGTTCGCCGCTGAAAGCGTCCCGGTCGACCGGATCATGCGCGGTAACGGCTGTGCGTCATGTAACTTCACAGGTTACCGCGGACGGCTCGCCATCCATGAGGTCGTGCCAATCGATGAAGGATTGCGCCGTCTCATCATGAACCAGGCGACGGAGGCCGAGATGGTCGCCTATGCGAAAGACCAAGGCGTCCGCTTCCTCCTCGCCGATGGGCTTGAGAAAGTCGCGCTCGGGCTGACGAATACCGAGGAAATATTGAGAACAGTGATAACGGAGTGAGCCTATGATCCATCAGTCGATTGAAGTGATTTTAACAAAGGCGGTCGAACAACGCGCCTCGGACATCCATTTGACCGCAGGCTCGCCGCCGATCATCCGGGTCGACGGGAGCCTCATCACGATGGGTGACGAGAAAGTGTTGCCGCTCCATATCGAAAGCTATTTGAAAAACATCATGACCGAAGAGATGCGGGGCCGTCTCGAGATGCAGCGCGACCTCGACTTCTCGTTCGGGGTGCCGCGCGTGTCGCGGTTCCGCGTCAACGCCTATTACCAACGGGGCACGGTCGCGATTGCGTTCCGTTCCATTTCCGGGGAAATCCCGACGATGAACGAGCTCGATTTGCCGCAAGTGCTGAAGCGACTGATCGAGAAGCCGTACGGGCTCATCCTCGTCACCGGACCGACGGGATCAGGGAAATCGACGACGCTCGCCGCGATGATCCATGAGATCAACCGGACGCAGCGGAAACGAATCATCACGCTCGAGGATCCGATTGAATATTTGCATTCGCACGACCAGAGCATCGTCGACCAACGCGAGATTGGCTCCGACGTCATGAAGTTCGTCGACGGTCTGCGGGCCGCGCTCCGGCAAGACCCGGACGTCATCTTGCTCGGTGAGATGCGCGACCTCGAGACGATTTCGACCGCGATGACGGCCGCCGAGACGGGCCACCTCGTCATGGCGACACTCCACACGTCGAGTGCGATGTCGACCGTCAGCCGCATCATCGACGCGTTCCCGGCCGAGCAACAGGACCAAATCCGGACCCAGCTCGCCAACGTCCTGCTCGGTGTCGTCAGTCAGCGTCTCTTCCCGCGTGTCGACGTGCCGAAAGGTCGTGTCGCCGCGATGGAGATCATGATCGGCCATCCGGCCGTCGCCAACTTGATTCGGAACGAGAAGGAGTTCCAACTCCCGACCGTCATCCAGACGAACCGGCAGAACGGGATGCAGACGATGGACATGGCGATCGAACAGCTCGTCCGTCAAGGCGTCATCAACCCGAACGCCGTACCAAATGAAGAGAGGTGACTGAATGGCCATCTTCCAATACGAAGGTAAACTGCTGAACGGGAAGCGTAAGAAAGGGCGGGTCACTGCCGTCTCGCTCCGCGAAGCGAAAGAAAAGCTGCGCCAAGAATCGATTCTCGTCACCGAGCTCGCTGAACTCGAGTCGACAGGGTTGAATAAAGAAATCAACTTGCTCCCTGAGCGGGTCAAGATTGAACATTTGATTATGTACGTGCGCCAGTTCGCGACGCTTATCCGGGCCGGTGTGCCGATTGTCCGGGCCACGTCTATCTTGCGCGTCCAGACTGAATCGAAAGTGTTGAAGAAGACGCTCAGCCAAGTCGAGGACGATTTGCGCGAAGGGATTGCGTTCTCGGAGGCGATCAAGAAACATCCGCGCGTATTCTCGAACTTCTTCAGCTCGATGGCGCTCGCAGGTGAGGCGAGCGGGAACTTGGAGGAGGCGCTCGACCAAATCGGGCTTCAGCTCCAAAAACAATATGACGTGAAACGGAAAGTCATCTCGGCGCTCACGTATCCGCTCGTCGTCTCCATCGTCGCCATCGGCGTCGTCACCTTCCTCATGGTGAGCGTCGTCCCGACGTTCGCGAGCATCTTCGGCCAGCTCGGCGGGGAACTCCCGCTCATCACCCGGCTCGTCGTCGCCGTCTCCGACTTCGTCGCCGCCTATTGGTGGCTCATCTTCGGAATCGCGATACTCGGTGTCCTCGTGTTTACGTGGATGTTGAAGCGAGATAAGGAGCGGTTCATCATCGACGGGTTGTTGCTGAAGATGCCGATTTTTGGGCCAATCGTCCTAAAGTCGCAGATCGCGTTACTGACGCGCAGTCTCGCCGTCTTGCTGCAAGCCGCCGTGCCGATTTTGTCGGCAATCGAAATCACCGAGAAGATCGTCTCGAACCGCGTCATCCGTAAAGGGCTCGGGGAGGCGCGCAACAGTATGGCGCAAGGCATCCCGCTCCACGAGCCGCTCATGCGCAACAACAACTTTCCGCCGCTCATGACGCAAATGATCGCGGTCGGCGAGGAGAGTGGGGATTTGGACTCGATGTTGAACGAAGTCGCTGAGTTTTATGAGACAGAGGTCGAGACGACGACGGACCGCTTGAAGTCGATCATCGAGCCGCTCCTGATTGTCGTCTTGGCGAGCATCGTCGGCGTCATCGTTATCGCCATCGTCGTGCCGATGTTCCAAATTTACGGGGATATCCAAAATCAGTAGAAAATTCTTAGTTTATGCACATAAACTACTTTTCAACACCAAATTTTGAATGTATAGTAAAATTGTTCTACTTACTCTAGGTCTTATGTAACACATGCAGCATACAACACAGCAAAACACACAAAAGGGGAGAATCAGTCATGTTAGAGAAAATGAAAATGATTTGGCAAGATGCGAAACAATTGAAAGATGAGCGCGGCCTCACACTCGTCGAGTTGCTCGTCGTCGTCGTAATTTTAGGAATTATCGCTGCCATCGCCGTCGTCGCGATTGGTGGGATTATCGAGAACTCGAAGAAGGATGCGATGGTTGCCGATGCGAAGCAGATGGTGAGTGCGGCGAAATTGCATACAGCATCTAATCCTAAAGCTGGTGAATTAGCATTTATTACACCGGGGGCTACTGCTGCAGACGATCCAACTAAAGGAAATGGATTTAACTATATCTCAAGTTTGAAAGATCCATTTTCTGATAAAGAATATACTGATGCTAAAGTTACAATTACAGAATCAGCAGGGAAGTTTAATTATGCAGTTACTTTAAAAGGGGCCGCTACAGCAGATAAAAAGCTTTACTTTGAAGGAACTCCCGAAAACATGCTGAACAAAGAAACTTTAGAATCAACGACCAAAAAGTAATTAAAACTCCGGCTGGCGCTGGGCACTCGCTCAGCCTAGCCGGTTTTCTATTTTTGGCATATACTTACAGAAGGAGTGACCAGATTGGTTGACCTAATTGGACTCATTTACAGCATCGTGCTCGGAGCGGTCATCACTTCGTTCACGAACGTCGTCGGGCTCCGCGTGCCACAGAAGCAGTCGATCGTGACGCCACGGTCGCACTGCCCGTCTTGCGGCCACGTCTTGTCGGCATGGGAACTCGTTCCCGTGTTCGGCTACTTGTTCCTCCGTGGCAAATGCCGCGGCTGTGGCGGACGGATCGCGCCGACGTATCCGCTGTTCGAACTGCTCGGGGCAATCGGCTACGGCTACAGCTTTTGGCTGTACGGCTTCTCAGGGACAACGCTGCTCGCGTTCGTCTTCTTGTCGACGCTGCTCGCTTTGGCGATGTCCGATTTGTCGACGATGCTCGTGCCGAACGTCATTTTGCTCTATACGGCGCCGGTCCTGCTCGCTCTCGCTTACGTATCAGGGGCGACGTGGTGGGGCCCGCTCGCCGGGGCGTTGTTAGGATTTTCGGTCCTCGCCACCGTTTTTTTCGTCTCAAAAGGGGGACTTGGGGCCGGCGATGTCAAACTATTTACAGTGATCGGACTCGTGCTCGGACCGCGTGACGTGCTCGTCGCGTTGTTCCTCGCGAGCTTGATCGGTGCCGTCGTCGGTCTCGCGCTGATCGGGTTGAAACGGATCGGTCGCAAACAGCCGATCCCGTTCGTCCCGTCGATTGCGCTCGGGACGATGCTGACGTTTTGGTTCAGTGAGTCATTTTTTGATTGGTATTTTGATTTAATGTAGGGGGAAACTAGCATGAGCCGGGCTATAGAGAAAGGGACGGTCGCGTACTTCTCGTTCGATGCGCTCAGCATCCACGGGGCCGTCATCAAACAAGGCATCTTCAAACGGAGCGCTTCCGTCCAATTGGCAAAAGGCGCATATGCGGGGGGACGGATTCAAGACGAGAACGCGTTCGGTCTCGCCTTTGACGAGCTGTGCCGCAAATTAAAGGTACGAAAAGGCATGGTCTGTGCCGTCGATATGGCGGAGACGGAAGTGCTGTCGCGGAAAGTCGACATCCCGTCGACGATTCCGAAAGACGAGATTCGCGGCTATCTGTTCATGGAGATTGGCAACTCGATCATCTTGCCGTTCGACGACGTCGCCTTCGACTACGAGGTGCTCGGCGAGGCAGAGACGAAGACCGAGGTCATGCTTCACGCCGTCTCGGTCGACTTGACGAAAGCGATTCGCGCTTACATGAAAAAACGCGGCTTCGTCTTGAAAAAGATCGTACCGCGCCCGGTCGCCGTCGCGAATGGGGTGGCCCGTCTCGAGACGCTCGACCCGCTCAAGTCGACGCTCCTTTGGCACGTGACACCGTTCGCGCACCAACTGCTCGTCTTAGAGGAAGGGCAAGTCCGCTTCATCCGCGCCATCGAGACGGATATCCCGTACCGTGCCGAGACGACGGATGGGGTCGTCACGTATACATACAGTGGCTCGCGGGAGGCGTTCCTGACGCAGACGGACGAATGGTTGAACGAGCTCGCCCGTTTCCTCGACTTCTATCGCTACTCGCTCCGGACGGACGGTCGTCCGATTGACGAGCTGATCGTGACGGGGACGATTCCAGAGCTCGACAGGCTCGTCGAGACGATCGAGGCCGAGGCGATGGTGCCGGTCAAACGGATTGACGACCCGCTCCCGCTCTCGCACGCGACTCCGCTGTCGCACCAAATGTTGCCGCTTCTCGGCATGGCGACGCTCGACCGTGACCGCGACGCGAACTTCATCAACTCGACCGACGTCACGCTCCGCTGGCCGGTCGTCGCGAGTCTCGCTTCGCTCCTGATTGGAGGTGGGCTCGCTGGGTTCTTATATTATGAGGTGCAAGGACTTGAACGGCAGGAGACCCAACTGAACGAACAACTCCAGCTCGTCCGCATCTATCAGACGGAACAGGTGAACTCGAAAGGGCAACAAGTGCTCTCGCTCGACCAGACGGTGACGTCGCTCACGAATGAGGAAAAACAGGCCGTCCCGGCGCTCCGGGCGTTGACGGAACAGTTGCCGCCGACCGGATACGTGTTGACGTATAACTACGCGGACGGTTCGCTCATGAGTGTCCGAGCCCAGTTCGAGACGTTGCCGGAATTGAACGCCTTCCAACGGGCGCTTTTAAACGACCCGCGCTTCGAGAACGTCAAACTGCTCGGCGTCACGACCGAGACGAAAGCGGACACGGTAAGCACGGAGACGGACGAGACGACCCGATTGACCGAGGAACCGTTGCCGCGCTATATCGGTGAGTTCACGTTCACGTTCGTCGACGCCGAAGTGACGGAGACCGATACCGAAGGGACGACCGATGAGGAGGTGGTGAGCCAATGAAACGTTCGACGATTTATTTGATTTTCACCCTCTGCCTGTTCACGGCCATCGCCGTTCCGGCATATTTCGGCTATACGTATTTCACGAAACAAGGAGACGTCAAGGCGCTCGAACGCGAACTGTCGCTCGAACAGACGAAGCTCGAACTGATGCGCCAAGAAGGACGGGCCGTCAACGTCGCCGACTCACAGCGTCTCCAGACGCGCGTCCCGACCGAGCCAGCCTTGGACACGGTCGTCGAGACGTTGTCGCAGGCAAGCCAGCTCGCGAGCGTCAACGTGACGAGCATCGCCTTCGCGGACGGTGTCCTCGCCGAGTCGGAAGTGCCAGAGACGATCGAGACGCCGGAACCGGAAGACGTGAGCGCGACGGCCGAACCGGCGACACCGGTCGACATCACGCCGGTGAACGCCTCGTCGGTGCGGGCGACCGTCTCGCTTAAAGCCGAGACGTATGACGCGCTCGTCCTCTTCCTCGAGTCCGTCGAATCGATGAACCGGATTCACATCCTCCGGACCGTCCAATTCACCGGACCGGCCGAGACGGGACCGAACACGACCGAGACGATTGCGCCGCTCGACTTCACGGTCGAACTCGACGCCTTCTATCGACCGGACTTGACGCAATTGATTGAGGACCGGTACGTGCCGACGCAGACGTTCCCACGTAAAGACATCCCGGTGTATGACTATACGACGCCGTGACGCGACGCCCTTCGAAATCGAGGGGCGTTTTTCTGTCGGCTACGATTGTATTCGGCTGTCGGTTTGCCTACAATCAACAGTGAAGTGTGATACGGGAAGGAAGCCCGTTATGTTACAAGCGAAGGAGTCGATACAATGAAACCAACACAGAAGCGTGTCATTCTCGCCTCGATGTCGCCGCGGCGCACCGAGCTATTGACGAAGGCGGGGATTCACCATGAGGTCATCCCGTCCACCGTCGTCGAAGGTGTGAACGGCGTCGAAGCGCCTGCCGATTACGTCGGGCGTCTCGCCCGGGAGAAGGCGATGGACGTCGCCCGCTTGCACCGTGACGCCGTCGTCATCGGGTCGGACACGGTCGTCGTATTAGACGGGAAGATCCTAGAGAAGCCGGCCGACCGGGAGGAGGCGAGCCAGATGCTCCGTCGTCTTTCCGGTGCGACGCATGACGTCCTGACCGGGGTCAGCATCATCGGACCCGAGAGCCAAGACTTGTTCGTCACGACGACGCGCGTCACGTTCATCGACATCCCGGAGGCGTGGCTCGACGGCTATCTCGATTCCGCTGAGCCGTATGACAAGGCCGGCGCCTACGGCATCCAAGGGTCGGGCGGATTGTTCGTCGAACGGTTAGAAGGCGACTACTATAACGTCGTCGGCCTGCCGCTCATGCCGCTCGTCCGGACGCTCGAAGGTCACGGGGTGACGCCACGCTTTCTGTGATTGCTGCGAAAGTAGGTGAAGGAATGACCATGGTGCTCGACCGAAGTGCTGAAACCGCCATCGCCAGTCTGCTTCAAATCGGGGGACGGGGCGGGGACCCGCACGCGACCGCCCGGCGATTATCCGATGTCTATCCGACGCTTCGGGCGCTGTCGCAGGCGTCCGTGAGCGACTTGTGCCAAATCGAAGGGATGACGAAGAAGAAGGCCGAACAGTTGCTCGCGGCGTTCACAATCGGCATCCGTTACGTCGAGGAGCCGAAGTCCGAGATGCCGACGATCCGTTCGCCGCAGGACGCGTACGAATTGCTACGAGATGAGTTGCGGCTCCTCAATCAGGAGCATTTCGTCTGTCTGTATTTGAATACGAAAAACCAGCTGATCGCCCGGAAGACGCTCTTCGTCGGTGGGCTCAACTCATCGATTGTTCACCCACGCGATGTGTTCCGCGAAGCGCTCAAACTGTCAGCAGCGTGCTTCATCGCCGTCCACAACCATCCGAGTGGGGACGCGACACCGAGTCGTGAAGACATCGAGGTGTCGGAGCGCTTGGTTGAAGCGGGCAATATCATCGGCATCGCTTGTCTCGACCACGTCATCATCGGGGAAGACCATTACGTCAGCATGAAACAGCGGGGGTATATGAACGGCTGATTTTTGGAAGGATATTTCCAAATGAGAACCAAGTTTGCTATACTGGCAGACGAGGTGTTCACATGAAAAAAATTACTTGGCTTTTAATTGTTGGAATGGCGCTGTTAGCGAGTTTTGTCCCACTTCAACCGCTCGCTTTGACGCTCGTCGTCTTTATGCTGTTCGTCTTGGTTAGCATCGCACTGTTCCAACAGCTTCCACAAAATGAATGGTTCGACCGCTTGTCACCGCTCCTGGTCATTGGAATCGGACTTGTCGCCTTCATTGCCTATTTGGGGCTGTTTCTCGCGTGGGGGAACGCGACGATCGATTCACAAGTTTGGCAGATGATTGGCCAACTCCTCTTTATGTACGTCGGAGTGTATGTCTTTGTTGTGACGGTATCGGGCTTCTTGGCCGGCGCAACGCGTCAAAAACCGTCTCGCTTCTTTCAACCGGTGCTTGTGGTCTCGGTCATTTGTTACGAGGCGATGCTCTTCTTGTCGCTCTCGTCCCGAACGTAAAGCAGTAAAACGATGAAGCAGACGTAATCCACGTCTGCTTTTCGTATGTAGAGGAGTCGGTCCACATGGTGTCGAAAACGGTATTATAAGGCGGATGAAAAGGGAACGTGATGCGACATGTTTGAAGACATGATTTATCAAGAAGAAGATTTAAAGCGGATTTTAACGGACGTCAAGAGCGGGACCGTTCGCTTGCACCAAATCGATGAGGCACGGGTCATCCAGTCGATGCTCCATCATATCGGTTCGACGGACGCCGAACTTCGAGATCAATTGATTTATACGCTCTTTTTCCGGTTCATCATCGAAGACGAATTAATGACAACCGAACAATTGACGAACCTGTTTCAGACGACGCTCAAGTTTCACTTGTTCCATGGTATCGGGGAGACGGGAACGGATACCGTCTTCACCCGGTCGTTCTCGACGCTGTTGCTCGCCTTGATTTTGTATCAGGACCGGCAACAGCGCTTCTTGTCGGAAGCGGACCTCGAGCGATTGAAGGCGAAGCTGTTGGCGTATCTTGAATGCGAAATCGATACGAGAGGATACGTGACCGGTAAAGGCTGGGCCCATTCGATCGCACACGTGGCCGATACGTTCGACGAACTCGTCTTACACCCGCAACTCGACGAGACCGAGTTTAGTGATGTGCTTGAAGCGTTATGGAGCAAGGTGAGGATTTCGACCATCTATGTGCACGACGAAGATGAGCGGCTCTTAAACCCGATTTTCGGACTACTTGACCGCGGGATGGACGAGCAAGAACTGATCGTGTTGCTAGAAGACCTGCCCGCTAGACTGAGCGTCCACAAACAAGAGCTCGAAGCCGAACCGTATTGGCACGTCGTCCATAACGTGAAAACGTTCTTAAAAAGCTTTCTCGTCAAGTTGAACGAGACGGACCGTCACGCGCTTCAAACGGCGGTGCTTCTCACACTAAAGAATGTTTGAGAAATGAGTCGAAATCGAAGCAGGCGCTTTCATGCGCTTGCTTTTTTTGATTTGCGTTTTTCAGCAAAAGAAGGCAAACTAATAGACGGTGAGACAGGACTTGGATACAGGGATTGTAAATAACCTGTAATCGAATGAACGTTTTCAAACATGATTTTTCCGTTATAATAAAAATAGTGTAAATAAGAGAGGGGCAACACGTATGTTTCGTAGTTTCAACCGAGAAATCGGAATCGACCTTGGGACGGCTAACACGCTCGTTTATGTAAAAGGTCAAGGCATCGTCGTTCGTGAACCGTCTGTTGTGGCGTTCCGTACCGATACAGGCAGAATTGAGGCCGTGGGTAACCAGGCGAAAGATATGATTGGACGTACACCGGGCAACGTGACGGCACGTCGTCCGATGAAAGACGGGGTCATCGCGGACTTTGAAACGACTGCGACGATGATCAAATACTTCATGGAGCAAGCACAGAAGTCGAAGAGCGGCTTGTTCTCTTCGAAGACGAACGTCATGATTTGCGTCCCGAGCGGCATCACGTCGGTCGAGAAGCGTGCCGTTGAAGATGCGGCCAAACAAGCGGGCGCACGCGAGGCGTACACGATTGAAGAGCCGTTCGCGGCAGCAATCGGCGCCGGTCTCCCGGTTTGGGAACCGACGGGCTCGATGGTCGTCGATATCGGTGGCGGTACGACCGAAGTCGCAGTGATCTCACTCGGCGGCATCGTGACGAGCCAATCGATTCGCGTCGGCGGTGACGAAATGGATGACGCCATTATTCGTTACATCAAAAACAAATACAACCTCATGATCGGGGAACGCACGGCCGAGACACTCAAGATGGAAGTCGGCTCAGCACGCATCGATTCGTCGAACGAAGGCGAGAAGATGGAAATCCGCGGTCGTGACCTCGTGACAGGTCTTCCGAAACAAATCGAAGTGTCAGCGGCTGAAGTATGCGAAGCACTTTCGGATACGGTCGAGGCGATTCTCGCAGGCGTCAAGCAGACGCTCGAGCAGACACCACCAGAACTCGCAGCAGACGTCATGGACCGTGGCATCGTCCTCACGGGCGGCGGCGCGCTCCTTAAAAACTTGGATGACGTCATCTCAGACGAGACACACATCCCGACGCTCGTCGCGGATGAGCCACTCGACTGTGTCGCCATCGGGACTGGGAAATCTCTTGAAATGATGGACGTCCTCCGTTCAAAATCAGGCATTTCGTCACGTCGATGAGAGGTGATCAGTGATGAGCCGGTTCGTACGCAATAAAAAGCTCATCATCACGCTAATCGGTATCATTTTATTCGTCGTGATTTTAGGGGTTTCGATTCGAGGACGGTCGGAATCTGCATGGTACCAAGACGTCACGCGTGATGTGGTCGGGACGTTCCAACGGGTGTTCACCGTGCCGATCGGCTGGATGGACAGCACGGTGTCCTCGATTACGGACGTCCGCGACATCTATGAAGAGAATCGTCAATTGAAGCAACATTTGACGAAGTACGCTGAAGTGTCGGTCGAAGCCGACGATTTGCGCCGGGAGAACGAGGAGCTGCGTCGAATGATTGACGCGAGCGAGACGTCACTTCGGGACTTCGACCTCATCCCGGCCGAAGTGATTGGACGGACGCCGAACGATTGGCAACGTTACGTCACGATTAACGTCGGGGAAGAGCGCGGCGTCGAGCGAGGGATGGCCGTCACGGCAGCCGGCGGCATGGTCGGACGTGTCATCCAGACGAGCGCGTATACGTCGCAAGTCCAACTGCTTAGCGACAACAACCGGACGAACAACGTCTCGGCCGTCGTCAACGATGCGGACGGGAAGGCGACGTACGGTACGATTGACGGCTTCGACAGTGAGACGAACGAGCTCTTCTTCACGAAGATCTCGAACAGCGTCGAATTGAAAGAAGGCGAAATCGTCTCGACGTCAGGTCTTGGCGGCCGTTATCCGGCCGGACTCGTCATCGGGACGGTCGAGTCGATTGAGACCGATGAGTACGGTGTGTCGCAAGTGGCCCGCATCAAGCCAGAGGCGGACTTCAACGAGTTCTCGCAAATGTACGTCATCGATCGGACGCTCGTCGAACCGTTCTTGACGGCACCTGAGGAAGGAGGAGCAGCCGGTGAGTAACATGAGAGTGTTCATCGCCCTGTTCCTCCTCTTTCTTATTGAAGGGACATGGGCGGCCATCTTTTCGTGGCACTACATGACCCCGTTCCTCGCCTTGACGTTGATCGGACTCATGTATATCAGTTTGTATGGCCGCTTTGAGTCGGCGTTCGGTTTCGGGCTCGTTTTCGGATTACTGTATGACATCGTCTACACCGACTTGCTCGGAATTTACTTATTTACTTTTTCACTCATTCCTCTCTTAGTCAGCTTCGTGTTAAAATATATAGGTGAGAACTTCTTCTCGGTCGTCATCACGTTCACGTTTATGATTCTTGTCTATTCGTTCACGATTTATAGTGTGATGGCAGCAATCGGCGGGACGACCATGACCATGCAGACACTTTTAGTTGAACAGATTCCAGGGACGTTGTTCGTCAATGCGATCGCCATCGCGGTACTGTATTACCCGATGACGCGGTACGTGGCGACGCGACCTGTAGCGAAGAGAGGGTAGCCATGATGGAGCGTAAACGACACATTACGATTAAAGGACATCGCAACGGGATTGCCATCCACTTCAATCCACGGAGTGGCATCGACGACGTGCTCCTAGAGCTTGAGGCCACGTTAGAAGAAATGGAGCCGCCCTCTGGGAAGATTGCACTCAAGTTGCACGCGGGAACTCGTTATTTAGACGAGGAGCTGTCACGTCAAATTCGTGAAGTCGTTGCTCGTCATGGCGTTTTTTATATCGAGGAGCTTTCGAGCGAGGTCATGCTGACCGAAGAGGCGAAGGCGACTTACGGCAAAAAGACTTTCCACTACCATAGCGGGACGATCCGCAGCGGACAAGTGCTCTCGTTTGACGGGTCCGTCCTCATCATCGGGGACGTCAACCCGGGGTCCGAGGTTCGGGCGACAGGTAGCATCTATTGTTTAGGTACGATACGAGGAAATGTACGGGCCGGTGTCGAAGGATGGAGTGACGCGGTCATCACGGCAAGTCTCTTGCATCCGAAGTTCTTGGCGATCGGCGAGCACGTCCTCGCGTCGGACGACGGCGAAGAGCTTCCGGAAATCGAGATGGGTTGCGCGTATCAGACGAATCAAGGGATTGAAATGACACGTCTCCGTCAAGTCATGACGGGATTGAAAGATGCATATGCAATGGAATTACAGAGAGGGTGAGTTTGATGGAGCAAGTAGTAGAGCCTGTACATACAGCGAAAGAAGTGAAGAAAGGCCGGGCCATCGTCGTGACGTCGGGGAAAGGTGGCGTCGGGAAGACGACGACGACCGCGAACCTCGGGACGGGTCTCGCATTGTCTGGACATTCGGTCTGTCTCGTCGACACGGACATCGGTCTTCGGAACTTGGATATCGTGCTTGGACTCGACAACCGGAGCATCTATAACCTCGTCGACGTCATTAGCGGTCAATGCAAGCTGCATCAAGCGCTCGTCCGCGACAAGCGGTTCGAAGAGATGTACTTGCTCCCGGCCGCCCAGTCGAAAGATAAGACGTCGGTCCAACCGGAACAAGTGAAAGAGATCATCGACCAGTTGAAGACGCAATATGACTTCGTGTTGATCGATTGCCCGGCCGGTATCGAGCAAGGCTTCATGAACGCCATCGCCGGAGCGGACGAGGCCGTCGTCGTGACGACACCGGAGAAAGCGGCCGTCCAAGATGCGGACCGCATCATCGGGATGCTCGAGCAAGCCGAGCACGTCGCCGCACCGAAATTGATTGTCAACCGCGTCAAGAACCATCTCGTCGAATCGGGCGACATGCTCGACATCGATGACATCATGCGCATCTTGTCGATCGACCTGCTCGGCGTCGTCGTCGATGACGAAGAAGTCATCGCCGCCGCGAACCGCGGGGTACCGGTGACGATGAACCCGGACAATAACGCCGGACAAGCGTACCGCAACATCACGCGTCGCATCCTCGGTGAATCGGTGCCACTCATGTCGATTCAGACGGAGAAAAAACCGGTCGGCTTCTGGACAAAGCTCATGATGAAATTTGGAATGAAAAAAGCGTAAAGGCAACGAAAGTTGCCTTTTTGTGTCGAAAGGAGAGCGAACTATGAAACTCATCTATGAACGGACCCCATCCATCGAGCGGGCGATGCTCGTCGACGGGGAGCGGTTGCTCGAAGTCGAAGAGCGCTTCCTCGACCAACTCGCCGTCGGCACAATCGTCGAGGCTGCGGTCGAACGGATTCATCCATCGCTCGGGGCCGCGTTTTTGACCGACGGCGCGACGACGTTCTTCCTCCCGATCGCCGAGACGCTGAAGGCGCTCGCGTCGTACCCGGACGTCCCGACGATCGGTCAGGCGGCTGTCGTCGGCGAGAAACGGCTCGTCCAAGTGACGAAGGAAGGCATCAACGGCAAACATCATAAAGTGACGGAGAACATCCGCTTCGGCGGACGCTATCTCGTCTATTTCCCGTATGGACGGCGTACACTTTATAGCCGGAAGCTCGACCTCGTCACACAAGACCGGTTGTCGAAAGTGTTCGATCTCGAGGAAGCGGAAGGGGTGCTCTTCCGGACCGAGTCGGGCCAGGCGAACCCTGAAGCGTTACGAGATGAGCTTGCGCGTCTGCGCGCCCGGGCCCAAGACGTCGCGTCCGCACGTTTCGGACAAGACGAGCTGCTCTGTGAACAGTTCGCCCGGAAACATACGGTCGAGTCGGTCACGACGAACGACGCCGAGGCGAAACGTCGTCTCGACCTACTTGAAATCCCGGTCGAGCGGTTCGTCGGCAAAGGCCGGATGAACGAGGCACGTCGGCTTGATGACGCGATTGCGAAGCTGACGAGCCGGGTCGTCTGGCTCGAAGGCGGGGCGTACGTCTTGATTGAACAAGTCGAGACGATGACCGTCATCGACGTCAACAGCGGCAAGAACGTCGCCGTCAAAGACAAAGGCCGGGCCGCCGACACGATTAACGAGGCGGCGCTCTATACGATTATGGAGCAACTCCGGCTACGCAACATCGGCGGCATGGTCGTCATCGATTTTTTGCGCGGTTCAAAGGACGGACAAGCCCGGATTTTGAAAAAGATGAAGGAAGTCGGCGTCCGCGACCCGCGTCGCGTCGAAGTGTACGGTTTCACGAAGATGGGGTTGTTCGAACTGTCCCGAGAACGGACCGGCCGCTCGATTCAAGACCGGATGGTGCGGGACGGGCGTCCGTCGAAGCTCGCCGTCTTCTCAAAGCTTGAGCGTGACCTTCTCGATTTGACGGCGCATGAGGCCGTCGTCTTGGCGCTCCCGCCGAAATGGCAGGATGGGAAGTGGGATGCGTTCGGGCTCCAAATTTATTTCGTTGACGGGGAAGCGGAGATCGCCTTTTTCGGGACGGACGAGGAATGTCAAAATTTCGTACAACGTCGTTGACAACGTTTGAACGAGAGTGGTATCATCTATAACGTTAGTTCGTTTGGAAGCACCCAAATGGCTACAACCGCACAGAACGGGTTGAAACGGTTTTGCCCTGCCCTGGATGGCGAGTCTGAGTTAAACAAGGAGGTGCACGTATATGTACGCAATCATCAAAACTGGTGGTAAGCAAATCAAAGTTGAAGCAGGTCAAGAGATCTACATCGAAAAACTCGATGCTGATGTCGAGGGTACTGTAGAATTCGGTGAAGTTCTTTTCGTTGGTGGTGACGATGTTAAAGTCGGAGCTCCACTCGTAGAGGGCGCTAAAGTCGTCGCAACTGTCGTTAAACACGGTCGCGCGAAGAAGATCACTGTCTTCAAAATGAAAGCTAAGAAAAACTACCGTCGTAAGCAAGGTCACCGTCAGCCTTACACGAAAGTTCGCATCGAGAAAATCGAAGCGTAAGCTATGATTCGAGTAATGGTCAGACGAGACGAGACGAAGTCGATTCGTTCCGTTGAAGTGACAGGTCACGCCAACTTTGCTGAACCCGGTTCTGACTTAGTGTGTGCCGGCGTTTCCGCCATCATCTTTGGGGCGTATAACGCGGTCGAGGTACTCGCTGGTCAGTCGCTTCTCGTAGAAATGGCAGACAAAACAGAGGGTGGTTACTTTTATGTTGAGACGTATCCTGATTTATCGCCGGAGGATATGACTCGCACCCAGCTGTTACTAGAAGGGATGCTCGTGCAACTAGACACGGTCGCCCAAAGTTACGGTGATTATATCCAAATTGAACAATAGGAGGTGGACCTCATGTTACAATTGAACCTTCAGTTCTTCGCATCGAAAAAGGGAGTAGGATCGACTAAAAACGGTCGTGACTCGATTTCGAAACGCCTCGGCGCTAAACGCGCTGACGGACAGACTGTTTCAGCTGGATCAATCCTCTACCGTCAACGCGGTACGAAGATTCACCCAGGTGAAAACGTCGGCCGTGGTGGCGACGACACATTGTTTGCTAAAGTTGACGGCGTAGTACGCTTCGAGCGTCTTGGTCGCGACAAGAAACAAGTGAGCGTTTACCCAGTTGCGTAAGTAGAACCACGCAGAAGACTCTAGCCACTTATTTGGTTAGAGTCTTTTTTTCTAGGAGAGGATCAAATGGACTCACAAGAAGCACTGAAACTCGTATCGACCGTCCGTCACGAATGGATGAATCGGCTTCAGATGATCTCTTTGTATGCGGCGCTCGAACCTGATAAACTCGAGGGGCTGTACGAGCGATATCGTCAGCACGCCGACGAAGAGAGTGCGCTCATTCGGTTGAACGTACCGGCGACGAGTCTCGTCGTCATTCAAGCGAATTGGGAAGGGCGGTTGACCTATTCGGTATCGACCGACCGCGTATCGTTAGACGATGCGTGCGTGGCGGACAAGCTCGTCCGTCTTCTGTCAGGAACGGATGGACCGATTCATGTGACGTTCACGGACGGACTGACGGTGCGCGTCTTCGGCAACGTGCCGGAAGGCGTGTTCACGCCAGAGGAAGTGTACGAACAGACCGTAGAATGTTCTACGTTTCGTTTAAAGGAGGGGAATTAAATGTTTGTCGATCAGGTTAATATTTTTGTAAAAGCTGGAGACGGCGGTAAAGGGATGGTCGCATTCCGCCGCGAGAAGTATGTCCCGGACGGAGGCCCTGCCGGCGGTGACGGTGGTCACGGTGGTGACGTCATTTTTGAAGTGGAAGAAGGGTTGCGTACGCTCGTCGACTTCCGTTTCTCGAAGAAATTCATCGCCTCAAACGGTGAAAAAGGCATGTCGAAAGGGATGCACGGACGTCGCGCGAAGCCGCTCGTCGTCAAAGTCCCCCCAGGCACAATCGTCTTTGACGCGGCGACGGATACCGTCATCGCCGATTTGACGGAGCACGGCCAACGCGCCACGATTGCCAAAGGCGGTCGCGGTGGACGCGGGAACTGTCGCTTTGCGACGCCGGCCAACCCGGCACCAGAGATTGCCGAGAACGGGGAACCAGGACAAGAGCGCGAACTTCGCCTCGAGTTGAAACTCCTTGCGGACGTCGGCCTCGTCGGCTTCCCATCAGTCGGGAAATCGACACTGTTGTCGGTCGTCTCGTCGGCACGCCCGAAAATCGGCGCGTACCACTTCACGACGATCACACCGAACCTCGGTGTCGTCAAGACGGCAGATGACCGTGACTTCGTCATGGCCGATCTTCCTGGACTCATCGAAGGGGCGAGCCAAGGCGTCGGCCTCGGTCACCAGTTCCTCCGTCACATCGAACGGACGAAAGTCATCGTCCACATGATCGATATGAGCGGCATGGAAGGGCGCGACCCGTTCGAAGACTATACGACGATCAACCGGGAGCTCGAGTCGTACAACTTACGCCTCCTCGAGCGTCCACAAATCGTCGTCGCCAACAAGATGGACATGCCGGATGCAGAAGAGCATCTCGCCGAGTTCCAACAAAAAGTCGGTGATGACGTCAAAGTATTCCCGATTTCAGCGCTCGCGAAAGAAGGACTTCGCAATCTGCTTATCGAAGTAGCTAACCTTGTAGATGCTACGCCTGAGTTCCCACTCGAAGAGCTCGAAGAGAAGACTGCGACACCGCGCGTCGTCTATCGTTATGAGAAGGAAGAGAAAGGGTATCAAATCAACATCGATGAGTACGATCGCTTCGTCATCACGGGGCCACGCATCGAGAAGCTCTTCAAGATGACGAACTTCGACCATGACGAGTCAATCAAACGATTCGCCCGTCAGATGCGTCAGATGGGAATCGACGACGATCTC
This sequence comes from Exiguobacterium sp. AB2, assembly GCF_000696055.1. Classification (NCBI taxonomy): domain Bacteria; kingdom Bacillati; phylum Bacillota; class Bacilli; order Caryophanales; genus Exiguobacterium; species Exiguobacterium sp. AB2. The sequence continues at coordinate 90,793 of NZ_JNAA01000109.1, read as the reverse complement.
CGCAAACTCGGTGCCGAAGATGGCAGCGTCGTAGCGATTCTCGACTTCGAGTTCGAGTTCGTCGAATAATCTTTTCAATTAGGAACGGAGTGTGAAGTACACGTGGACCCTGTGCCCTCGTCTAGTTTAATTCTTTATGCAGTATTGATTCTATTGTCAGCCTTCTTCTCGTCAGCGGAAACCGCGCTCTCGAGTGTGAACCGCGTCCGCACGATCCGCATGGCGGAAGATGGGGACAAGGCCGCCAAGCGCGTCTTGCATCTCGTCGACCGGTTCGACGACACGCTCTCGACGATTCTCGTTGGGAACAAAGTCGTCAACATCGGTTCGGCGACGGTCGCGACGGCGATCGCGACATCCATCTTCAGCGGCGGGACGGGCCTGCTCATCTCGACGTTCGCGACGACGGTGCTCATCTTGATTTTCGGTGAGACTCTCCCGAAATCGCTCGCCAAGGAGTTTGCCGAGAAATACTCGCTTCTGATTAGCGGGATTCTCATCTTCTTGGTGAAGGTGTTGAAGCCGATCACCATCCTCTTCACGGGACTGAAGCGTCTGACGCTTCGTGTCATCGGGATACAGGACAAAGAGCCGTCCGTGACGGAAGAAGAGCTGAAAGTGCTCGTCGATATGGGGGAAGAGGAAGGGGTGCTCGGGGAGACCGAGGCCGAGCTCGTGCACAGCGCCTTCGCGTTCAACGACATCACAGTCGATGACGTGTTGACGCCGCGTATCGATATCCTCGCTGTCGATATCGATGATTCGCTTGAAGAAATCAAACAAACCATTTTCAGTGGCGGGCATTCGCGCCTGCCGGTCTATAAAGATTCAATCGATAACGTCATCGGCGTATTGTCCGAGCGGGATTTCCTCCGCTCGATGGTACGCGAGGAAGTGACGGACGTCCGGGCGCTCATCCGACCGCTCACGTACGTCTCGCCTCAGACGAAATTGATTGAGCTGCTCCCGATCTTGCAGCAAAAGCAGTCGCATATGGCGATTGTGCTCGATGAGTTCGGGGGGACGGCCGGTCTCATCACGCTCGAGGACATGCTCGAGGAGCTCGTCGGCGACATTTGGGACGAGCACGACGAATCGGTCGTCTACTTGCGACGCCTCCGTGAAGGCGTGTACGAATGTATGGCCGACATGGACGTCGATGAGTTCGCCGAAGAGATGGGCATTAAAGAACCTGAAATAGACTCGAATACGATGGGAGGATGGTTCGTCGAATTGCTCGGCGACATCCCGGAGAAAGAGGCGCGTGTCACGTATGAGGACATGACGTTCACTGTTCTCCACGTCGAAAAACGCCGTGTGCGCAAGCTGTTGGTCGAAACGAACCAATCCGAGCCCGATCCGGCAGAAGAAGCATAAACGAAAGGGACCTCCAGCCGGGGGTCCCTTTTGTCGTCAGACGGTATGATGGCTCTCGACACGTTCGAGCAGCTCATATGGGCGAACTTTATAGATGGCGTGCGGCAAATACGTCGGGTCCATCGCATCAAGGACGCGCATTTGGAAGTGCTCGCGCTTGATATAATCCGAGATGTTCGAGGTATCAATCTTGTAAAATCCGACTTCTTGCGTCTCACCCGGCTGCGGGGCGAGCTCGCCGGAGACGTAACGGGCTCGGAACGTGACGCAGAGCACGCGCGATGACACGTTCTGATAGATGCCGGTGATTCCCTCGACTTCAATCTCGGCACCGGTCTCTTCCTTCACTTCACGATAAACGGCGTCGATGATTGATTCGTGTTCTTCGACTTGACCACCCGGCATCTCATACGTGTCGTTCCGGTGCATGTTTTGGACGAGGAGCACTTCGCCTGCGTCGTTCGTGACGTATGCGGTCACTGAGACAATCGTACGTGGCGGCGTGTAATGTCCCGTCGGCATCATGAATTCCTCACTCGATTTGATATAGAGGTCTTTCCCGAGCCGAGCCCGTTTTTTCATCGCCTCGCGGCGGAGCGAGCTCGCGCGGTAGTCCCGTTCGACTTGCTCGTAATGCTCGCGGTCGCGGTACTCCCAAAGCGCCATGACCTCGGTCTGGTCTTCGGTCACCCAACGGCCGACGAGCCGTGCGCCGTGCGATACCTGAATCGGATACAGGTATGTATGGAAAAATGACGTGAATTCTTCAAGACGTTCTGGGCGAATCGTATACGTTTTTCGACGATGGAACATGGTGATTCCTCCTTTGACGGTTGCCGTCTATTCGCGTGATGACTGCACGTTGACCTATTCGCCGCAGATGGGTGATTTCCCTCTATTCAAAAAGTCAGCTCGAGCGATGGCTCAAGCTGACTTTTTTAAGATGCTCGGATGGGACATGACGTAACGGACGCCGAAGAACAACAAAATCGCGAGGAGGACGTACGGGCCGAACCCGTGCATGAACTCCCCGATTTGCCGCCAGTTGCTGCCGAGCATCAGCCCGACTTTGATGAAGACGAACGACCAGGCCGCGAAGACGATCGTCGTCACGACGAAGAACTTTCGGAACGACAAACGCATGACGCCGGCACTGATGGCGAACAGTTGCCGCCAAATCAAGCTCAGGCAGACGATCCAGGCGCCATATTTCTCGAACCACGCCTCCGCCTGCAGCTGCTTCTCCGGCTTGATGCGGAACGAGCGATACAGTTTCAACGCGACCGGGCGCCCGCCGTAGCGGCCAATCCAATATAAGCCGACCTGGCTCGTCACGAAGGCGGACCAGGCAAGCAGGAAGATGAAGAGGAACGACGCGTCAAGGGACCCGACGAGATAACCGCCGTAAGCGAGCACGAGCTCGTTCGGGATCAGTTGGATGAAGATGCCGAGCGGGATGCTGAACACACCGCAACCGACCAACAGTTGTTCGAGGAAATGCCACATGCCGCGTCACTCCTTTCTCAAATAAGTAAATAGGAAATCATACCCATCCATCAGTATACCGGACGGGACGAAAAAGCAAAAGAAAAGATGTCACAAAAACGTGACATCTTTTTAGTCGAGTGCCGACACGAGAATGCCGAGCCGATCGAGCTCCTCGACGGCGGCGTGAATCGCGTCCTCGCTGTCCGCCTCGAGCGTATGGATGTGGAGCCCGTCCGTCAAATGCGACAGCGGAGCGGCTTGATTGGCGGCGACCCGTTCTAAGAAGGCCCGGACGTCGCGACGACTCTTCACCATGAGCTGTCCGGTGATGGAGCCGTAGACGGGATGATCGATGATGACGTCGCGAATCGTGACCCCTTCATCGACGATGGCGTTCATCTCGACTTCCATCTCTTCGGGTGTGTGACGGCAGACAATCTTTCGGGTGTAGGCCGATGGTGCCCCTTCACCGGGAAGATAGACATACCCGCGCGCCGTCGCGACGATTTGATGGCCTTTCGCCTTCAAGAGCGACAAGTCCTGGACGACGACTTGTCGGCTGACCGCGACGTGGCGGGCGAGCTCGGCCCCGGTGATGGGTTCTGTGCTCGATTCAATCAGTTCTAATAGCGTACGCCGGCGTTCTTCACCGGCTAAGCGTTTGTTCATACGATTCAACTCTCCTTGCTAAAGTGACGATGGCGTCGGCGAGCGCCGACGTTGCCTCGATGGTCGTACCTTCCCCGAACGAGATGCGGACGAGCCCGTGACAGGCGCTCGTCTCGAAACCGAGCGACTCGAGCATGCGGTTCGGCCCGTTCTGACCGGCCCGGCAGGCCGACCCGGCCGAGACTTGGAACCCGAGCGCGTCGAGTTCGGTCATCCACCATTGCCCGTCGCGCCGGCTCGAGACGAACGAAAAGATGGCCGGGCTCTGCTGCTCGAACTCGAGCCATGTTACGTAAGACGATGTCTTCTCTTTCAAGATAGCACGAAACGCCACGTAATTTCTTTCATGACGTGTCCGTGCCTCGTGCCGTTCGGTGAACGCCTTGACGAAGGCGCAGATTCCGGGCACGTCGATCGTCCCCGGTCGAATCCCGTATTGGTGATGGCCCGGATAATAGGGCGGGGGAAGCAGGCGTTCCATATATAGCCCGCCGACGCCTTTTGGACCCCCGACTTTATGGGCGCTGAACGAGTAGGCGTCAATCCCGTCGACGGAAACGGGAATCTTCCCGAGCGCCTGGACACCGTCGACGTGAAGGAGCACTTTTTTATATTTCAATTGGCAGAGGATGTGATGAAGCGGCAAGACCCAACCCGTGTCCGAGTTGACGTGCTGAAACGTCACGAGGCCGATGTCCCGGTCAAGGAGCCGGGTGAACGTCTCATGGTCGAAACGGCCGTCCTTCAATTTCAAGCGGTGGACGGTCACGCCCTCGGCCTCCCATTCGTCAAGGAGGAGCGACACCGAGTCGTGCTCTTGCCACGACGTGATCACTTCTTTGCCTTTCATGCGTTTCCGCAGACTCGTCAGCGCGATGTAATTGCTCTCGGAGCCGCTCCCGGTGAAGAGCAGTTTGCCGCGGAGCATGTCGAGGCCGAGCGCTTGTTTGATGAGTCGTCTCGCCTCGGTCAAATAATCTTCCGCCATGAATCCGGCGCTATGGAGGGAGGACGGGTTGCCGTAGACGCCCCGGGCCATCGCCACGTAATGGTCGAGCGCAGCCTTCGTCATCGGATGGGTGGCAGCATAATCAAAGTATCGATTCATCAGATGTCCCTCTTTTCTCATGTTGTCTTCTTCACAAAATTATGCGAAACTAGTTTACAAGTCAACATTACATATGAAAAACAGGTGATATACAGATGTCTTTACAGTTTGAAAAAGTCGATGTGTTGATTATCGGCACCGGCTTGGCGGCCGTGACGGTCGCCCTCCATCTGCCCCCGACGTTGAGCGTCCTGCTCGTCTCCAAGCATGAACGAACGAGTACGAATTCGGACTTGGCCCAAGGGGGGATTGCGAGCTCGTACTTGGAGCCGTCGAGCGTCGATCATGAGCGGGATACGCTCGTCGCCTCGAAACACGCGGCCGAACCCGACCGTGTCCATACGCTCGTCGAGGAGGGACGGACGGCGATTCAAGAGCTGGAACGTTTCGGTATCCTTTTCGACCGCGATGAGACCGGGTACGCCGTCGGGCGAGAAGGGGCACATGGCCAAAATCGCATCTTTCACGTCGGTGGCGATGAGACGGGGCGGCATATGATGGCGACGCTTCGCCGCAAGCTCCCGGATCACGTGACCGTCATGGAGCACGTCCTCATCGATACGTTGACGAAGGCGGACGACCGTGTGAGCGGAGCGACCGGTTTCAACGGCGAGACGCGTCTCCACGTGCAGGCCGGGGCCGTCGTCCTCGCGACAGGCGGCATCGGGGGACTCGTCGACTGGACGTCGAACTGTCGATCGGTCACAGGGGACGGGCTCGTCTTGGCGGCAGCGGTCGGGGCACGACTCTCGAACTTGTCCCGGATCCAGTTTCATCCGACGCTGCTCGCGGTCGATTCACCTCATCTCGTGACGGAAGCGCTACGCGGGGCGGGCGCCAAACTCGTCGACGCGTCCGGACGACATGTGATGGAACAGCACCCCCTCGGCAGCCTCGCCCCGAGGGATGAGGTCGCCCGTGTGCTTACAGACCATACAGGCCCGGTGTACTTGGATACGAGTCGTGTCGAACGGATCGGGGAGCGGTTCCCGAAACTGATGGCGACGTGTGTCGCACACGGGATTGACGTTCGACGCATCCCGGTCCGACCGGGATTACATTTCCATATGGGCGGTGTCGGCGTTGACGCCTATGGACGAACGACGGTCGCAGGACTATACGCGGTCGGTGAAGTCGCCGATACGGGCGTTCATGGACAGAATCGGCTCGCGTCAAACTCATTACTCGAATGCTGGGTGTTCGGAAAACGGGTGGCGGCGGCGATGGTAGTGGAGGAGAAGCCGTTCACGGTGAACGAGACGACCGGATTTGAGGTGTCGGATGATCTGTTCGGCCGCTATCGGCAACAGATTGGGGAATGGTTGACAATCTCGCCGCATGTAGGCAAAATCGTAAGTTTCTTAGAAAATACCCAACAACTGGCACGGACGAAACACGTGACAAGACAATTAAGTGAACAGACATTGAGTTTAGAGGCGGCGCGGCTTTTGGCCCGAGCCATGATGAGGACGGAGGATGGTTATGAACAAGATCGCTTTGCGCGAACAGCTGACGGCATTTCTACATGAGGACATCGGCTTCGGCGATATTTCGAGCGGACTGATTGACCAGCGCGAGACGTCATTTGCCACGGTCACCGCCAAAATGGACGGGGTGTTCTGTGGTATGGACGTCGTCTTGGAGCTGGCCCACATGCAACGGCTCGTCGTCGAGTCATGCCTCTCGGACGGCACGAACGTCTCAATCGGGGATGAGCTCTTCACGTTGCGGGGCAAGACACGGACGCTTCTCGAGACGGAACGGGTGCTGCTTAACCTCGTCCAACACTTGAGTGGCATCGCCACGATGACCCGGCGCTGCATCGAGGCGCTCGATGACCCGACGATTGCCGTCACGGACACGCGGAAGACGACACCGGGACTGCGCATGCTCGAGAAGCACGCCGTCCGTTCGGGAGGCGGGAAGAACCACCGGCTCCGACTCGACGACGCCGTCATGATTAAAGACAACCACATCACGGCGCTCGGCGGCATCACGAACGCGGTCGCCCGGGCGCGGACGCTCGTCGGACATACGACACCGATCGAAGTCGAGGTCGAGACGCTCGAGCAGTTACATGAGGCGATCAAGGCGAACGCCGACATCATCCTATTCGACAACCGGGCGCCAGAAGAACTGAAGGTGTGGCGAACGTTCGTCCCAAGTCACATCAAGACGGAGGCGTCGGGCGGCATCAACGTCGAGACGATTGCTGCCTATCGCGGCACAGGCGTCGACGTCATCTCGGTCGGGCAGTTGACCCATTCGGTGACGGCGCTCGATTGTAGCTTGAATTTATTAGGAGGAATCAAACATGCAGTTACTCGGAACGATGCCAGCGCGATACGCTGATTTGACGGTTGAACAGATGGAACAACGAATCGAAGCCATCAAGGCACGGCTCGGCAGCCGCCTGTTCTTACCAGCCCACCATTACCAAAAGGACGAGGTCGTCCAGTTCGCGGACGCGACCGGGGATTCGCTCCAGCTCGCACGGCTCGCCGAACAGATGAGCGAGGCGGAGTTCATCGTCTTCTGTGGGGTCCATTTCATGGCCGAGACGGCTGACATGCTGACGCGAGACGACCAGCTCGTCATCTTGCCGGATATGCGGGCAGGGTGTTCGATGGCCGACATGGCCGATATCGATCAGACGGAAGTCGCGTGGGAAGAGCTGACGGATTTGCTCGGTGACAGCATCATCCCCATCACATACGTCAACTCGACTGCGGCGATCAAGGCGTTCGTCGGGAAACATGGCGGGGCGACCGTCACGTCGTCGAACGCGCATGACATCGTGCGCTGGGCGCTCGAGGCGGGCGAACGGATCTTGTTCTTACCGGACCAACATCTCGGACGGAACACGGCATATGACTTGGGCGTGCCGCTCGAGGCGATGGCCGTCTGGGACCCGCTCCGGGAACGTCTCGTCCATGAGGGAGACATCAAGGACGTCCGCGTCATTCTATGGAAAGGGCACTGCTCGGTCCATGAGAAGTTCAACGTTGCCCAAATCGAAGCGCTACGGAAGCATGACCCGGAGCGACGCATCATCGTTCATCCGGAATGTACGTTTGACGTCGTTCAGGCGGCGGACGAGGCCGGGTCGACGTCCTATATCATCGACCAAATCGAAGCGAGCACACCGGGTATGAAATGGGCCGTCGGGACCGAGATGAACTTGGTCAATCGACTTGCCGCGACGCATCCTGAGCTCGATATCGTGTCGCTTAACCCATACATGTGCCCGTGTCTGACGATGAACCGCATCGACCTACCGCATCTTCTCTGGGCACTCGAGTCACTCGAGACAGATCCGGTCAATATCATCCGCGTCGATCAAGAGACGACGAAATGGGCGACGCTCGCCCTCGAGCGGATGCTCGCACGCTAAGGACAGGCAATCGCCTGTCCTTTTTTCGTGACGATGGTTATGGTACAATGAATGCAGTTTTCCTATGAAGAGGAGATATGACCGTGATTGAATTCGTAAAAGGCTCCGTCGCCTATGTGTGTGCGGAATATATAACGTTGGATGTTTCGGGCGTCGGCTACAAAGTACATGTGCCTAACCCGTTTTTTATCGTGAACAAGACGAACATGTAATCGTATTTACGCACCATTACGTACGCGAAGACCAACAGACGCTATACGGCTTCCGGTCACGCCGGGAGCGCGAGCTGTTCAATAAATTGCTCGGCGTCAACGGCATCGGACCGAAAGGGGCGCTCGCCATCGTCGCATCGGGCGACATGGATGCGCTCATCGATGCGATTGAGACGGAGAATGAGAAGTATTTGACGAAGTTCCCGGGCGTGGGCAAGAAGACGGCCAAACAGATGGCGCTCGACTTGAAAGGGAAGCTCTCCGAACTCGCACCGGACTATGTGCCGCAGACAGGCTTGTTCGCCCAAGGCGCATCGGAACTCGACGAGGCATGCGAAGCGCTCGTCGCCCTCGGCTACTCGGAGCGAGAGATTGCCCGTGTCCGTAAAGAACTGAATTCAGAAATCCTGACGACAGACGCTTACATAAAGCGCGCCTTGCAGTTGTTGTTGAAATAAGGAGGAAGCTATGGACGAACGGTTGTTGTCACAATCCCATCAACAATATGAAGACTCAGAAGAGTGGAGCCTGCGCCCGCAAAAGTTCGAGCAGTATATCGGACAAGAGAAGGCAAAAGGCAACTTGTCGATCTTCATTCAGGCGGCGAAGTTGCGCCGTGAAACGCTCGACCACGTCCTCCTCTACGGTCCTCCGGGGCTCGGGAAGACGACGCTTGCCCAAATCATCGCCAACGAGATGGGCGTCGGCATCAAGACGACAGCGGGTCCTGCGATCGAGCGGCCAGGTGACCTAGCGGCGATTTTATCGACGCTCGAACCGGGTGACGTCTTGTTCATCGACGAGATTCATCGACTCAGCCGGACGATTGAAGAAATTCTTTATCCGGCGATGGAAGACTACTGTCTCGATATCGTCTACGGGCAAGGCGAGATGGCACGAAGCGTCCGCATCGACTTGCCGCCGTTCACGCTCGTCGGCGCGACGACACGGGCCGGCATGTTATCGGCCCCGCTCCGTGACCGCTTCGGTGTGACGTTAAAGCTCGAATATTACGAGACGCACGAGCTCGCTGCCATCGTCAGCCGGACGGCCCAACTGTTCCGACTGTCGATCTCACCAGAGGCGAGCGGGGCGATTGCGAAACGCTCGCGCGGCACGCCGCGAATCGCCAACCGGCTATTGCGCCGCGTCCGTGACTTCGCCCAAGTGGCGGGGACGAAAGAGATCAATCCAGAGCTCGCTTCAAGTGCGCTCGACCGATTGCACGTCGATGCCCTCGGGCTCGATGAAGTCGACCACCGGCTGTTACGGGCGATGGTCGAACGGTTCGGAGGCGGACCGGTCGGACTCGAGACGCTCGCTGCGACGATCGGGGAAGACGCCCAGACGATCGAGGACGTGTATGAGCCGTACTTGTTGCAGCAAGGTTTCCTGCAACGGACGCCGCGCGGCCGTATGATCACCCAGTACGCAAAGACGCATTTTGGCTATGAAAAGGAGTAAACGATATGCAAGACATTCAATTGAACGTAAACGATTATGATTTTGAGTTACCGGAAGAACTGATCGCCCAAGTACCGCTCCTCGATCGGACGAGCTCACGCCTCTTGGTCCTCGACCGCGACACGGGCGACATCGAGCACCGTCATTTCCGTGACGTGCTTGACTATTTACAGACAGGCGACGCCCTCGTCGTCAACGACTCGCGCGTGCTCCCGGCCCGATTGTTCGGGACGAAACAAGAGACGGGTGGGAAAGTCGAGCTGCTGCTCTTGAAACAGACAGAGGACGACGTCTGGGAAGCGCTCGTCAAACCAGCGAAGAAAGTGCGCGTTGGCGCCATCGTCGAGTTCGGTGATGGACTGCTCCGTGCCGAGTGTGTCGAGGAGCTCCCGGAAGGCGGACGTCGCTTCAAGTTCGACTATGACGGCATCTTCTATGAGATCTTAGATGAGCTCGGTACGATGCCGCTCCCGCCGTACATTCGCGAACAGCTCGATGATCAGGACCGCTATCAGACGGTATATGCGAAAGAGCGCGGGAGTGCGGCCGCACCGACGGCGGGACTGCACTTCACGGAAGAACTGCTCGAGGCGGCACAGGCGAAAGGCGTCAAGCTAATCCCGCTTACGCTCCACGTCGGGCTCGGCACGTTCCGTCCGGTGACGGCCGATTCGATAGAAGAGCATACGATGCACAGTGAATATTTCGAGTTGTCTGATGCGTCGGCAAACGCACTTCGCGACGTCCGTGCAAACGGCGGCCGCGTCTTCGCCGTCGGGACGACATCGACCCGGACGCTCGAGACGATCGTGCGCGACCATGGGGACTTCGTCGAGTCATCGGGCTGGACGGACATCTTTATCTACCCAGGGGTCGACCTACAGGCGATTGACGGGCTCATCACGAACTTCCACTTGCCGAAGTCGACGCTCGTCATGCTCGTCTCGGCGTTCGCGTCACGCGACATCATCTTGAACGCCTACCGTACCGCGGTACAAGAACGTTACCGCTTCTTCAGTTTTGGAGATGCGATGCTCATCACGAGGAAGGAAGAGAACAAATGACCAAACACGCAGTCACATACGAACACATCCACACATGTAAACAGACAGGGGCGCGGCATGGAATCGTCCATACGCCGCACGGCTCGTTCGAGACACCTGTCTTCATGCCGGTCGGGACGCAAGCGAGCGTCAAGACGATGGCGCCGGAACAAGTCAAGGCGATGGGTGCGAACATCATCCTGTCGAACACGTACCACTTATGGATTCGTCCGGGACACGAAGTCGTCAAACAAGCGGGCGGCCTTCATAAGTTCATGAACTGGGACGGCGCCATCTTGACGGACTCGGGCGGGTTCCAAGTGTTTTCGCTCGCCGACCTTCGTAACATCCAGGAAGAAGGCGTCCACTTCCGCAACCATTTGAACGGGGACAAGCTGTTCCTCTCACCAGAGAAGGCGATGGAGATTCAAAACGCGCTCGGGTCGGACATCATGATGGCGTTCGACGAGTGCCCGCCATTCCCGGCGACCCATGAATACATGAAGAAATCGGTCGAACGGACGAGCCGCTGGGCGGAGCGCTGCCTCGAAGCGCACGAACGTCCGCAGGATCAGGCGTTGTTCGGGATCATTCAAGGCGGTGAGTACGAAGATCTCCGTCGTCAAAGTGCGGCCGACCTCGTGTCGCTCGATTTCCCGGGTTATGCGGTCGGGGGCTTGTCAGTCGGTGAACCGAAAGACGTCATGTACCGCGCGCTCGAGTTCACGACGCCGTTCATGCCCGAAGATAAGCCACGCTATTTGATGGGCGTCGGCTCGCCGGACGCATTGATCGAAGGCTCGATTCGCGGGATCGACATGTTCGACTGCGTCTTGCCGACGCGAATCGCCCGTAACGGGACGCTCATGACGTCGGAAGGGCGCGTCACGATCAAGCACGCGAAACATAAGACCGACTTCGGTCCAATCGATGAGAAGTGTGACTGCTACACGTGTAAAAACTACTCGCGCGCATACGTCCACCACTTGATTCGTGCCGACGAGATGTTCGGCCTCCACCTCTGCTCGACGCACAACCTCCATTTCCTCGTCAAGTTGATGGAGCAAGTGCGCCAGGCGATTCGTGAAGACCGTCTCCTTGATTTCAAGGAAGAGTTTTTCGAAGAATATGGGTATAACAAACCGAACGCCAAGAATTTCTAATTCTTCCACAGTCATTGTGTGACAACGATTCAGTTTCACGGTATAATGAACCTGATATTGAAGGAAAGGGTGAATTTACGCATGGAAACTCTCGTAGCACTATTACCGATGATCCTTATCTTCGTCGTATTCTACTTCTTGTTGATCCGTCCGCAGACGAAACGTCAGAAAGAAGTTCAATCGATGCAAAACGCGCTTGAGCGTGGGGATCACGTCGTAACAATCGGCGGCCTTCACGGCGTCGTCCACCAAATCGAAGACACGCAAGTCGTCTTGAAGTGCGACCAGTCGCTTCTCCGTTTCAACCGGAGCGCAATCGCTGAAGTCGTCAAAAAAAGCAAACGCTTCGTTCGCGGAGTAAGTAAAAAAGTCTGACCGGATTCGGTCAGACTTTTTGTTTTGCCTTCAAGAGTTGCGGGACGATGCGTCGTGCCGCTTCTTGGCCGCCATAAATGGCCCGGGCGAACGGTCCGAGCACGAGGTCCGCGTAGGGTCCGGTCATATAGAGACCGTCAGTCCAAGCGAGCGTGTCGTCGAGGACCGGCGTACCGCACGGGGTGAGCGGTAACGACAACTGCTCTAAGAGCGGACGTAAGAACGATTGGCTCGGCTCGAGCGGACGGATGCCGGTACAACAGACGACCTCTTCAGACGGGACGGCCTGTCCATCGACATAGAGTGTCTCGCCGTCACGGACCGTTTCGCCGATTAGGTGGCGGACTCGGCCCGTCAAGATGAGCCGTTTGATCTTTAAGACGAGATCGTTCGGTGACGAGCCAGGTTTTCGTTCTCGCTTCACGAATTCGCGCTTGTCACGCCAATTGTCTTCAAGACGATGGAAGGCCCGTAGCCCTTTTGGTCCCATGAAACTGCGGTCGGCGTCGAATTGACTCACTTCGAGCGGACGTTTCGTGACGAGCGTTACGTGATGCCCTTTGTTCACCCGGGCAATCGCATAGTGGAGTGCCGTAATCCCGCCGCCGACGACCGTCACGTTCTCCTGTTCCTCACTTTCTGATTTTGAGAAGACGTGGCGACATGTCGACAGAGTCGCCCATTCTGGCACGTGCATCGTGTTCGACTGCCCGGTCGAAACGATGACCGTATCGGCCGTGATGCGTCGATTCGTCGTTTGAATGACGAACGTCTCGTGTCGCTCGATTGATTCGACTGCCTCGTTTCCGATAAACCGGGCAGGAAGCCCTAACGCTTCAATCGTCTGTTCACAGTGGTCGTTGAACATGGCGAGCGAGGGGCGTCCGAAGCGATCTTTGAAGTGATGCGAGCCGTAGTCGTGTCGGCTTGCGAACTGTTTCAAGGCGTGGGGATTCGACGAGACGTGATGCACACGCGTCGACCGCAAATGCGTCATCTCGATTGTGGACGTCTGCCGTTTCCAGTTATCGAGCAGTCGTTCGTTCGCATCAATGATCAAGACGTCGTCGAGAGCGCCGCCTTGTTCGAGATAGGAGACGGCAAGCGTCGTTCCGTGGATCCCGCCGCCGATAATCAATAAACGTGTATGGGAAGAAATCATCATGCACCTCTTAAATAGTAATCGTTACGATTAAAAGGATAACGGAAGTGACTGATTTTTGTCAAACTTCGTCAATACGTCGAAACATCGACCTCATTTCCAAAAATCAAATTGAATCATGAAAACGTTTGCATTAATGTCATATTGAGAAGAATTTGGAAACGAAGGAGAATGGATATGGACGTGAAACGATTGCTTCGCCCGTTGACGAACTGGAGACGGCGGGTGCGACCGAAGAAACAGAGAGGACGGGCGTCGATGCGCCGGAAGATGGCGGTCGCCCTCGTACCGACAATCATCGCGCTCCTCCTCGTCGGGGGACTTGGATCGTACCAGCTACAGCGGGCGACGTCTGACTATGACCGGGTCTTAAATGAAGGGGTCAAGCAGATGTTAATTGCCGAAGACTTGGCGCTCACCGTGACCGATGCGGAGCGGTATTTAAATTACTATTTGCTCGTCTCAAACCCGAAGACACTCATCAGCTTGGAAGCGACGCAAGCCAAGCGGGACGAGTTGATGAGTTCGTTAAAAGCAGCTTCGGCCGACGAGACAGTACTCGGTAAGATTGCCGACTTAGAAAAATTCAATCAACACCTCGACACAGAGATGGCTCGCGCGATCGACCTGCGGCAACAACAAGACGAGATCGGCTTCAAAACGGTGCTCAATACAAGCGTGACGCCGACGACCGATCGCGTCCGGATGACCGTGACCGACCTTGTCGCTCACCAAACTGAACTTCTGGCAGAGGAGACGGATGCGGTGCAGGCTGGGGCAGGACAATCGATTGTTTGGATGATCGTCATTAGTGTCATCGGTGTCGGAGTGGGCGTCTTTTCTCTCATCGCCCTACAAAAGCTGTTCCTTCGACCGATCAATCGTCTTGTGAAAGAAGCGCGCGTCGTCGCAGAAGGTGATTTGACAGGAGGGGATATCGACGTTGAGTCAAACGACGAACTCGGTGACCTCGTGTCAGCGTTCAATGATATGAAACGAAATCTTGTCGGCTTGATTCGTCAAGTCGGGGCAGCGTCTGAGAAAGTGACCGCCTATTCGGAGAACCTATATTCGAGCACCGATCACGTCGCCACGACGACGCAAGGTGTCGCCGGATTATTTGAAGAGATGAACCTCGCCGCCCAAGTATCGGCGAGACGGGCCGAGGAAGGGACGTCAGGCGTCAACCAAGCCGTCCTCGGTCTGAATCAAATCGCAGCGGCCTCCCAAGGCGTCAACGAGCAAACCATCCATACGCTCGAAGCGGCGAGCGGGGGACTCGAGACGATTCAACTCGCCGAGACGAGAATGCAAGAGATTCAACGGGCGAACGATTTGACCGAGCAGATGGTGAAACGTCTCTCGAATCAGTCGCTCGAAATTGAGAAGATCACACGCTCGATTACGGCCATCACCGAGCAGACGAACTTGCTCGCGTTGAACGCCGCGATTGAAGCCGCCCGAGCCGGTGAACACGGGAAAGGGTTCGCCGTCGTCGCGGCCGAAGTCCGAAAGCTCGCTGAGGAATCGAAACAGTCGGCCAAACAAATTCAGGCGGTCGTCGGTGACATCCAGCGCGACACGAAACAAGTCGAGTCGGCGTTCGACGTGACGAGCGGACACGTCACGAACGGGGTGGCGCAAATGGGCGAGGTCGCGGAAGCGTTCAAAGAGATCGTCTCCGTCATTCAAGAGACGTCCCGTCAGATGGGCGAGATCGCGGCCGCGACCGAAGAAGTGAGCGCGAACACGACGGAAGTCGCCGTCTCGGTCGAGGATATGTCAACGAACGCCATGTCGACACAACAACGTGTCGAAGAAGCAGGCGCAAACGTCGAGCAGCAACTTGCGGCGATTCAAGAGATTAACGGCATCGCCGAAACGATGAGCCACATGTCTGTTGAATTAAAAGACCTCGTGCATTTATTCAAAACGTCAGATCAGCAGTGAGACACACATAAAAGAGGTCGAAGAAACGAACGTTTCTCCGACCTCTTTTTTCATGCGCGTGTGAATCAAACAGTTACATCAACAGGACGAGGCTCGTCGCCATGACCATCATCCCTGCGACCATGCCATAGACCGCATGATGGGCGCGACCGTACTCTCGTGCGGCTGGCAACAACTCATCGAGCGAGATGAACACCATGATGCCTCCGACCGCGGCGAACAACAGACCGAAGATCGTGTCGTTCAAGAACGGCATGAGGATGAGGAACCCGACGATGGCGCCTGCCGGTTCGGCAAGCCCCGATAAGAACGAGTATTTGAGTGCTTTTTTCCGCGAACCGGTCGCGTAATAAATCGGCACCGACACGGCGATCCCTTCCGGAATGTTGTGAAGCGCGATGGCGATGGCGATGGCGAGACCGACGGCTGGGTCGTTCAACGCCGAGATGAACGTCGCGAGTCCTTCTGGGAAGTTGTGGATTGAGATCGCGAGCGCCATAAAGAGGCCCATCTTATGAAGACGTTTCTTCGACGCCTCATTCAAAGGCGCTTGTGCCGTCGCTGTCGTCGCCAACTCATGTGTGGACGGGTCGTGTTGCATCGTCTCGACGAACTTGACCTCGTGCGGATTCTCAGGGGACGGGATGATTTTGTCGATTAAAGCGATGAGGAGCATCCCGCCGAAGAAGGCGAGCACGGTGTAAATCGTTCCAGCCTGTTCCCCGTGTGCCCCAATCAGTTCTTCGAGCGCTTTCGGGAAAATCTCGACGAACGAGACGTAAATCATGACCCCGCCGGAGAAGCCGAGGGATACGGACAAAAAGGCCGTATTCGTCCGTTTGGCGAAAAACGCGATCATACTCCCGATTCCGGTCGCGAGTCCGGCGAACAAGGTGAGTAAGAAGGCGTATAGAATTGTGCTATCCATAAGTTAAAGCTCCTTTTTTGTAAGTTTTGTGTTTTTGATAAATTCAGCATACAATAAGTTTTTCCCTCGCGCAACATTTAGTCGCTTGCGCAAATTGAAACATGGGAAATGGTCGCTTAGGTGTTACAATTTTAGGAAAACGATTGATAAATGTTTAGAATATTTGTAATGTTAACGAGAGAAGATTTTCAAACAGAACCTGTGGTGTAGAAAGGAAATTGTCGTATGTACAAAAAAGGGAATATCGCGATCTTTGCGGTCATCATGATTGCAACGATTCTACTTGCCGTCTTCACGGCGCCGTGGGTCGTGAAGAACACGAACCTCGGTCTCGACCTAAAGGGCGGGTTCGAAGTGCTGTATGAAGTACAGCCACTCGAAGACGGGGACGTCATCGACCAGTCGGCGATGAATGCAACCGTTCGCGCCATCAATAACCGGGTCAACGTCCTCGGGGTATCGGAACCAGACATCCGCATCGAGGACAGCAACCGAATCCGCGTCCAGCTCGCGGGCGTATCGAACCAAAACGATGCGCGGGAAGTGCTGTCGTCGACAGCGCAGCTCACGTTCCGTGACATCGATGACAACGTCCTCCTCGACGGGAAAGATTTGGCGCCGCGTGGTGCCGCCCTCAGCTATAACCAACAAGGCCAGCCGGTCGTCGAGTTGACGCTCCGGTCTGCCGACAAGTTCGGTGAAGTGACGTCGCAAATCGCGCAACGTCAACCGCCGGAAAACCGTCTCGTCATTTGGTTAGACTTCGAAGAAGGCGATACGTATGAGGAAGAAATTCAAAAAGAGAACTCGAAGATTGTGTCGGACGCGTCCGTCACGTCTCCGATTTTGTCAGACAAGGCCATCATCTCAGGTGGCGGGATTGACGCCGAGAGCGGTCAACGTCTTGCTGACATTTTGAACGCCGGTGCGTTGCCGGTCAAACTTGAAGAGATTTACTCGACATCGGTGTCGGCCCAGTTTGGTCAAGACGCACTCGACAAGACGGTCTTCGCCTCGGCGATTGGAATCATCGCCGTCTTCTTGTTCATGCTGTTCTTCTATCGCTTACCCGGTATCGTCTCAATCATCACGCTCATTTTGTATATCAATTTGATTATGTTGTTCTTCAATGGCATTAACGCCGTCTTGACGCTCCCAGGGATTGCCGGTCTCGTTCTCGGTGTCGGTATGGCGGTCGATGCGAACATCATCACGGCGGAACGAATCAAGGATGAACTCCGCTCTGGGAAGTCGGTGTTGTCGGCATTCCGTGCCGGTAACCGCCGCTCGCTCAGCACGATTATCGACGCCAACTTGACGACGCTCATCTCGGCTGCGGTCTTGTTCTACTTCGGAACAAGTTCTGTTAAAGGGTTTGCGCTCATGCTCATGATCTCGATTGCGATGACGTTCATCTCGAACGTCTTCATCTCGCGTTATTTGATGCACCTCCTCGTCGCAAGTCGTCTCTTCGACAAGCGCAAAGGCTGGTTTGGTGTGAAGGAGAGTGATATCCGTGAACTTTAAGCTCACTGAATTAAACTATATTAAACCGATGCGCACGCTGTTCCTCATCTCATGTGCCTTCGTCATCATCGGGCTCGGCATCTTGTTCTTCCGCGGGTTAAACCTCGGAATCGACTTCGCGTCTGGGACGCGTGTCGAAGTCCAAACCGAGTCGCAAGTGTCACAAGACGAGTTGGCGGCTGCCTTCACGGAAGCGGGCGTAGACGAAGACATCTCATCCGTGCAATACGCTCAAGGGGGAACACTGGCCAACGTGACGTTCGTCGGACAGCTCACGCAAGAAGAAGTCGCTTCGGTCAAGACCGTGTTCACGGAAACGTTCGGCAACGACCCGAACATCAGCACCGTCTCGGCCGAGGTCGGCCGCGATATCGCCCGTAACGCGATTTATGCCGTCGCGCTCGCATCGCTCGGGATTATCTTGTATATCACGTTCCGCTTCGAGTTTTCGTACGGTGTCGCGACCGTCGTCGCCATGCTCCACGATGCGTTCTTCATGCTCGTGGCGTTCTCGATTTTCGGTATCGAGGTCAACTTGTACTTCGTCGCCGCCATCTTGACGATTATCGGATATTCGGTCAACGATACGATCGTGACGTTCGACCGGGTGCGCGAGAACATTCAAGCGTATGAGAAAGAACGGAAAATCAAGACGATGGACGAGTATCGTACGCTCGTGAACAAAGCGATTCAAGAGACGATCGTCCGGTCCATCAATACCGTCATCACAGTTATTTTTACAGTCGTGGCGCTCTATGTATTTGGGGCCGAATCGATTCAAAGCTTTGCGCTCGCTCTCTTGATTGGTCTCGTCATGGGGATGTACTCGTCGATCTTCATCGCCTCATACCTTTGGTTGCTCATCAAAGGCATGTCGCTCAACAAAAAGAAAGCAGAGCCCGCACCAGAGGCGTAATCCAACGGTCTCCCGACTTCAGTCGGGGGACCTTTTTGAATGTCAAGACGGCACTTCACTCGCTCGTTCTGATATAATCTACAATTGATTGGAGTGAGGCATTATGTATCATGCGAAGAAACGTTGGGTGTATCCGGAGACGGATGCAGCGGCGGTTGAACAGTTACAGACAGAATTGAATATATCGGAGCAACTCGCGACGCTCCTCACGCAACGGGGGCACCGCGACGTCGAGACGGCGCGCACATTTCTTCACGTCGAAGACGAGCTCACTTTCCACGACCCGTATTTGTTCGAACAGATGCCAAAAGTCGTCGAGCGCATCAAACGGGCTGCTGACGACGGTGAGATGGTCCTCATCTACGGGGATTACGACGTCGATGGCGTCAGCGCCTCGGCTGTCATGTGGCACGCCTTGACCGAGATTGGCGTCATGGCCGAATGCTACATCCCGAACCGGTTCACGGAAGGGTATGGTCCGAACAAAGAGGCATTCAGCTGGGCCGCAAACGAAGGGTTCACGCTCATCATCACGGTCGACTGCGGCATCTCTGGGATTGAAGAGGCGGCACTCTTAAAAGAGCTCGGCGTCGATTTGATTCTCACGGACCACCACGAGCCGAAAGAGACGCTCCCGGATGCGTTCGCCATCATCCACCCGCACATCGATGCCACGTACCCGTATGGGAAGTTGGCCGGTGCCGGCGTCGCCTTGAAGGTCGCTCATGCGGTGCTCGGACGGATGCCAGAAGAGCTTCTTGACTTAGCTGTCCTCGGCACGATCGCCGACCTCGTCCCGCTCGATGGGGAGAACCGTCTCCTCGCGAAGCTCGGTTTGAAGGCGCTCGATGAGTCCAAACGGCCTGGCATCCTCGCCTTGAGAGAAGTGTGCGCCTTGACGGACGCCCCACTCACCGAGGAATCGGTCGGTTTCGCGTTCGGGCCTCGCATCAATGCAGCCGGACGCCTCGACTCTGCGATGCCGGCTTTGCAGATGCTTCTCGCCGAGACGGAAGCCGAAGCGCTCGAGCTCGCGCAGCAACTCGATAAACAAAATAAAGAGCGCCAAGATATCGTCAAGACGATTGCGAAAGAGGCGACCGAGCTCGTCGAGGCCTCGATGACGGACGACCGCGTCCTCGTCGTCGCAAGCGAGCGCTGGAATCCTGGCGTCGTCGGAATCGTCGCGTCACGACTCGTCGAGGCGTATTACCGCCCGGTCATCTTGCTCTGTCACGACCCGAAGACAGGGAAAGCGAAGGGGTCTGGCCGCTCGATTGACGGCTTCGACTTGTTCAAGGAGCTGTCGAAAAATGAAGACATCCTCCCGCACTTCGGTGGACACCCGGCCGCGGCCGGGATGACGCTCTTGTCTGAGAACGTCGCCGAGCTCCGGAAACGATTGAACGAACAGGCAGAAACAATCCCGGACGAGACGTTCGTCGCCCGGGTCAACGTCGACCTGAAACTCGACGTGAACGATGTGACGCTCGATCTAATCGCCGAGATTAACAAGCTCGCCCCGTTCGGGATGGGCAACCCGTCACCGCGCGTCGTCGTCGCGGACGCGCGGCTCCGTGATATCCGCCAAATCGGGCGGGACAACTCACACTTGAAAGTGCAGCTCGCCGGGGACAAGCGTGAACTCGACGGCATCGGGTTCGGCTTTGGGCACGTCATCTCGGAAATCTCGAAGATGGCCCACGTCTCGCTCATGGGCAGCCTCCAGGTGAACGAATGGAACGGGATGCGCAAACCACAACTCATGATTCAAGATATGCGCGTCGACGATTTCCAAGTGTTCGACTATCGCGGCAAGAAGAAGTCGCTCCAAGAGCTCGACGAGTTGCCGAAAGATGCGACGTCATTCGTCTCGTTCCAAGGGACGTCTAAACCGTTCCCGCTCCACGAAGGTGACGAGCCGCTCAACCGCTTCGTCGTCTTGCTCGACTTGCCGGACGATGAATCTGAACTCGCGGACCGACTCCATGACGGAGTCGAGCGTGTGTACTGTGCGTTCGGGCAAGGCGACTCGCTGTTCGAGAAGTTGCCGACACGGGAGGATTTCCGAACATATTACGTCCACATGGCGACGTGCGAACGGAAAAACTTGCGTGAAAACTTGATTCGCCTGTCAATCGAGCGAAAATGGTCAAAAAATACGATTCAATTTATGCATCAAGTATTCTCTGAACTCGAATTTCTTGTTACAATGGAAGACGGACTGCCTGGAGTAAATCCGGAAGCGCCGAAGCGTGATTTGACGGAAGCGCCATGCTACAAACGTCGAGTCGGGAAACAACAACTCGAAGAGCGTTACGTCTATGCGTCGTTGGCGGAACTGAAAGAGCGGTTACAAACGTTGCGATCGAACAAGATGCAGGAGGCTTACTCATAAAATGGATTTCAAACAACATATTAAAGAAGTAGCGGATTACCCGAAAGAAGGGATCAGCTTTAAAGACATCACGTCACTCATGCAAGACGGTGTCGCGTATAAGAAAGCGGTCGACGAACTCGTCACATACGCACAGGAGCGCGGCGCAGAACTCATCGCCGGTCCCGAAGCGCGTGGATTCGTCG
This sequence comes from Exiguobacterium sp. AB2, assembly GCF_000696055.1. Lineage (NCBI taxonomy): Bacteria > Bacillati > Bacillota > Bacilli > Caryophanales > Exiguobacterium > Exiguobacterium sp. AB2. Next base: position 69,434 of record NZ_JNAA01000109.1, on the reverse strand, counting down.
TCGGTTGCCCGGCTGCATACGCACTCGAACTCGGTTTCGTACCGGTCCGTAAAGAGGGCAAATTGCCGCGCGAGACGGTGCGTGTCGCTTACGGTCTCGAGTACGGGACGGACATCTTGACGATGCACAAAGATTCAATCAAACCGGGTCAACAAGTCGTCATCTTGGACGATTTGCTCGCGACAGGTGGCACGATTGAAGCGACAATCAAAATGATTGAACAACTCGGCGGTGTCGTCGCAGGAATCGGGTTCTTGATTGAGCTTGACGGCCTCGGCGGACGTGAGCGTCTTGAAGGATACGACGTCTTCTCGCTCATCCGTTACGAAGATTGATGGAAAGGGAAGCGAACGCTTCCCTTTTTTGAATAGTTTTTGAGTAAAATAACCCGCAACCTTTGACAGGTCGTCAGATTTTTTTGATAATAGTAAGTAAAATTAGAATGTACATGTACGTTCACTACTATGATGCTGCGTCGAATCCGAGACGATTGGGGCGGTAAGAAAAAGGGTGTCGAATGTTATGACCAAAAAACAAATCGTAAGTATTGAGGACCTTCTCGACGCGCTCGGGGAGTATATGGGTGAAGACGACATTGCCGAAGTGAAGCGCGCTTACGAATACGCAAAACTGCATCATACCGGTCAGTTCAGACGTTCCGGCGAACCTTACATCCTCCACCCGGTCCAAGTGTCCGGGATTCTCGTCGATATCGGACTCGACGCGACGACGATTATCGGGGCGCTCCTTCACGACGTCGTCGAAGACACGGACGTGACGCTCAAGGAGTTAGCGGATGAATTTGGTGCGGACGTGGCGATGCTCGTCGATGGCGTCACGAAGCTCGGGAAAATCAAGTACAAGTCGAAGAAAGAAGAGCTCGCCGAAAACCATCGCAAGATGATTATCGCGATGGCAGAAGACGTACGCGTCATCTTGATCAAACTCGCCGACCGTCTGCACAACATGCGGACGCTTCAACATATGCCGAAAGAGAAGCAAGTTCAAAAAGCGGAAGAAACGCTTGAAATCTTTGCCCCACTCGCACACCGGATGGGGATCTCGACGATCAAGTGGGAACTCGAAGATATTTCGTTACGTTATATCAACCCGCAGCAATACTACAAGATCGTCTCGATGATGAAGCAGAAACGGACCGAGCGAGAAGCACTCGTCACGTCGGTCATCACGGAAGTGAACGCAGTCCTCGAAGAAGTGTCGATCGAGGCGGACGTGAACGGACGTCCGAAACACATCTATTCCATCTATAATAAAATGGTGAAGCATAAAAAAGAATTCAACGAGATTTATGACTTGATGGCCGTTCGGATTATCGTCGATTCGATTCGCGACTGCTACGCCGTCCTCGGGATTATCCATACGCAATACAAGCCGATGCCAGGGCGCTTCAAGGACTACATCGCCATGCCGAAGCCAAACATGTATCAATCGCTTCACACGACGGTGATCGGACCGAAAGGTGAACCGCTCGAAGTGCAGATTCGTACGAAAGACATGCACTTCATCGCCGAGTTCGGGATTGCCGCGCACTGGGCGTATAAAGAAGGAAAAAACGTCGCGACGAACGGGTTCGATGAAAAAATCGCCCACCTTCGCGAGATTCTCGAGTTACAAAAAGATACGACCGATGCCGAAGAGTTCATGGAGTCGCTCAAAGTCGACTTCTTTAGCGACATGCTGTACGTCTTCACACCGAAAGGCGACGTCTTCGAGTTGCCGAAAGGCTCTGTCCCGATCGACTACGCGTATCGGATTCACACCGAGATCGGTCACCGGATGACCGGTGCGAAAGTGAACGGACGGATGGTGCCGCTCGACCATAAACTCGAGACCGGCGACATCATCGAAATCATCACGTCGAAACACAGTTATGGGCCGAGCAAGGACTGGCTCAAACTCGCCGTCTCGAGCCAAGCGAAAAATAAGATTCGTCAATGGTTCAAACGCCAACAGCGCGAAGAGAACGTCGAGAAAGGGAAAGAGCTCGTCGAGGTCGAGATTAAGAAACTCGGCTTTGAACCGAAAGAAGTCATCGACGATCAAGCGCTCGCCGTCGTCGTCGAGAAGTTCAACTTCGGGAACGAGGAAGAGATGTATGCGGCTGTCGGCTATCACGGCATCACCGCGGCCCAAGTCGCACATAAATTGACGGAGAAGCAACGGAAAGAGCCGAAGCTCGAACTGTCTGATGCGATCAACGAGCTGAAAGTGAGCCAGTCGCCGAAGAAGAAGACGGCCGAGGCCGGCGTGACCGTGAAAGGGATCGACAATATGCTCATCCGGATGAGCCGGTGTTGTAACCCCGTGCCGGGCGATGAGATTGTCGGCTATATCACGCGCGGACGTGGCGTCTCGATTCACCGGAAAGACTGCTTGAACATCATCAACGAGCAACACCCGGAACGCCTTCTCACCGTCGAGTGGGAAGCCGGACAAGCGAAAGAGAAGAACTATAACGTCGACATCGAGATCACGGGATACGACCGGTCTGGTCTCTTGAACGATGTGCTTCAAGCCGTCTCAGCGACGAACACGAACATCGTGGCGGTCAGCGGTCGCGGGGATACGAACAAACAGGCCCGCATCTCAATGACGATCTCGATTCCGAACGTGAACCATCTGCAAAAAGTCGTCGACCGGATCAAACAGATTTCGGACGTGTACTCGGTCAGCCGAGTCATGATGACGTGACGAAAGGAAGATTTCAGTGCGTGTATTGTTGCAACGAGTGAAACAAGCATCGGTCACAGTCGATGATAGAATCGTCGGTGCGATTGATGCCGGGTACCTTCTCCTCGTCGGGGTGACCCACGAAGACACCGAGGCGGAAGTGAATTGGCTCGCCGACAAGGTGGCCGGCCTCCGCGTCTTCGAGGATGCCGACGAGAAAATGAACTTGTCGATTCAAGACGTCGCCGGCAAGGTGTTGTCCGTGTCGCAGTTCACGCTCTATGGCGATACGCAAAAAGGACGCCGTCCCGCGTTCACGCAAGCGGCGAAGCCAGATATCGCAGAGACGCTTTACGAGAAGTTCAATGACCGGCTGCGGACGCATGGGCTCGTCGTCGAGACCGGGAAGTTCGGGGCGATGATGGATGTCGCCCTCGTCAATGACGGGCCGGTCACGCTCATGCTCGAAAAAAACGCTTGACAGAACGAGTCGTGATTCGGCATCATGAAGCATATAACCTAACACCTGTGATAAAGAAGAGTACGGTCACCCCACCAGCAAAGAGAGCGATGCCACGGCTGAGAGCATCGACTGGATGATGACCCGAACGACACTTTGGAGGTGCTTCCTTGAATGTAGAGTAGGGGAAGCCGTTTCATCGGGCGTTAACCGATTTCGAGTGGCAGAGTTTCAAGCATTGGCTCTGCAACTAGGGTGGTACCACGGGAAACTTTAACAGGCTCTCGTCCCTTTGTGGACGAGGGCCTTTTTGTATTCTAAGGAGGGAATTTTGATGAAAGCACCACGCGGCACACAAGACCTGCTCCCGGGCACGGTCGAGACGTGGCAATATGTCGAAGCGAAATTACGCGACATCAGCGCCCGTTACAACTATAAAGAGATTCGTACCCCAATCTTCGAGACGACCGACCTATTTAAACGAAGCGTCGGTGAGACGACGGACATCGTCCAAAAAGAGATGTTCACGCTCGTGAAAAAAGGTAAGGACGAGTACACGCTCCGTCCGGAAGGGACGGCTTCGGTCGTTCGCGCCTTCGTCACGAACAAGCTGTTCGGTAGCCCTGATCAGCCGACGAAACTGTATTACATGGGACCGATGTTCCGCTACGAGCGTCCGCAAAAAGGTCGCTTCCGTCAGTTGCACCAATACGGTGTCGAGGCGATCGGCAGCAGTGACCCGGCCGTCGATGCCGAGGTCATCAGCCTCGCCTACTCGATTTACAAGTCGTTCGGCTTGAAGAAAATCAAAGTCGTCGTCAACTCGCTCGGGGATGCCGAGAGTCGGAACGCGCACCGCGAAGCGCTCATCCGCCACTTTGAGCCGGTCGCGCATGAACTGTGCCAAGACTGTCAGACGCGGCTTCACCAAAACCCGCTCCGCGTGCTCGACTGTAAAGTCGACCGCGACCACCCGTCGATGAAGACGGCACCGTCGATCCTCGACTTCTTGAACGCGGAGTCGAAGGCGTACTTTGAGACGGTGCTCGAGCAACTCGACGCGCTCGGCGTCGCGTACGAGGTCGACCCGACGCTCGTCCGTGGTCTCGACTACTATACGCACACGGCGTTCGAGATTATGTCCGAGGCAGAAGGGTTCGGCGCCATCACGACGCTTTGTGGCGGTGGACGTTATAACGGCCTCGTCCAAGACATCGGTGGACCGGACATGCCGGGGATCGGCTTCGGGATTGGCCTTGAACGGCTCATCCTCGCCCTCGAGAACGAAGGCGTGCTCCCGACGCTCGAGACTGGCCTCGACGTCTTCGTCGTCGCCCAGGGCGGAAAAGAAGTTGAAGTGACGGCGACGCGCCTGTTGCAACTGCTTCGCATCGAAGGTTTCAAGGCGGACCGCGACTATCTCGGCCGCAAGTTCAAAGGCCAATTCAAGCAAGCCGACCGCTTACAGGCAAAATTCACCGTCATCCTCGGAGACGACGAAGTCGAGCGTGGCTCGGCGTCGCTCAAAGTGATGGCGACAGGGGAACAAGTCGACGTGCCACTCTCGGCCGTCGCAGACAAAATTCGTGAACTATCGGAAGGAGCAGCACAATGATTGGACGCACACATATGAACGGCCGCGTGACCGAGTCACTGATCGGCCAAGACGTACAGCTTAAAGGATGGGTACAAAAACGTCGTGACCTCGGAGGACTTATCTTCATCGACCTTCGTGACCGCACAGGCATCGTCCAAGTCGTCGTCCGCCCGGAAAACGAGGCGGTGCACAAGCTCGCCGAGTCGATCCGCAGCGAGTACGTCCTAGACATTAAAGGGACGGTCCTCGAGCGCGAGAACAAGAACCCGAACATGCCGACAGGAAACGTCGAAGTCATCGCTTCAGAAATCAACATCTTGAACGCGGCGAAGATGACACCGATTCCGATTGGCGACGAGGCGGAGAACGTATCGGAAGACCTCCGTCTCAAATATCGTTACCTCGACCTCCGTCGTCCGGCGCTCCAAGAAACGTTCCGTCTCCGTTCAAAGGCGTCGAACACGATTCGTAACTTCTTGACAGAAGAGGAGTTCCTCGAAGTCGAGACACCGATCTTGACGAAGTCGACACCGGAAGGCGCGCGTGACTATCTCGTCCCGAGCCGGGTCCACGGTGGTGAGTTTTACGCGCTCCCGCAGTCACCTCAGTTGTTCAAACAGCTCCTCATGGTGGCTGGATTCGACCGTTACTTCCAAATCGCACGCTGCTTCCGTGACGAAGACCTTCGGGCAGACCGTCAACCGGAATTCACGCAAGTCGATATCGAGACGAGCTTCATGGACGTCGAAGACTTGATGGCGATGATGGAATCGATGATGGCGCAAGTCATGGAAGCGACGCTCGGTCGCACCGACACGCCGGCCAAGTTCGAGCGCATGACGCACGAAGAGGCGATGCGCCGTTTCGGTTCAGATAAACCGGACACACGTTTCTGTCTTGAACTCATCGATGTCGCGGACGCCGTCACAGGTGCCGGCTTCAAAGTGTTCGACATGGCGCTCGAGTCTAACGGACAAGTGAAAGCGATCAACGTCAAAGGCGAGGCGGACAAGTTCTCACGTAAAGACATCGACAAGCTTCAAGAGTTCACGGCCGTCTACGGAGCGAAAGGCCTCGCTTGGCTCAAAGTGACGCCAGAAGGCTTGAACGGACCGATCGCCAAGTTCTTCGACGAGACGTACGCCCAGAAGTTGATGGAAGCGACGAACGCGGAAGCGGGCGACCTTCTCCTCTTCGTGGCCTCAACTCCGACGATTGTCGCCGACAGCCTCGGCGCCCTTCGCGTCAAGCTCGGTCATGAGCTCGGTCTCATCGATGAGTCGAAGTTCAACTTCCTTTGGGTGACGGACTTCCCGCTCGTCACGTTCGAAGAAGAAGACGGCCGTTTCTACGCCAACCACCACCCGTTCACGATGCCAAACCGTGAAGACCTCCATCTTCTCGAGACGGATCCGGCGAGCGTGCGTGCCCTCGCGTATGACCTCGTCTTAAACGGCTATGAGCTCGGTGGCGGATCGCAACGGATTTATGAGCGTGACATTCAAGAGCGCATGTTCAAATTGCTCGGCTTCACCGAACAAGAAGCGGTCGACCAGTTCGGCTTCTTGCTCGAAGCGTTCGAATACGGCACACCGCCACACGCGGGTATCGCGCTCGGTCTCGACCGTCTCGTCATGATCCTCGCGGGTCGTTCGAACCTTCGTGACACGATCGCCTTCCCGAAAACGGCGTCGGCGAGCGACTTGCTCACACAAGCACCGAGCCCGGTCGCGGACGCACAACTCGAGGAGTTGTCGATTCGTACGGCAGTGAAAGAGAAGAAATAAGCAGTCAAAAGGAGGTTCGCCGCGGCGAACCTCCTTTACTTTTGATCTTCTTGGTCACTCATCTTCTTCGCCGTCTGCTGAAGCGCGAATCCGAACGCGAACAGCGAGGCGATCACGGCCGTCATCGAATAGACGGAATCCGTGAAGGCAAGGTAAATTCCGAACAAGCTGAGTCCGAAGCTGAGGAGGAACCAAAGCCAGAGGCTCGGATAGTTTCGTAACGCTTGTTTCATCGGCTTGGCACGTTTAACTGGCAACCGGTCCCGTCGGTCACGAGCAAGTTCGAGTTGAACACTTGGCCGTTGCTCTTCAAGACGAGCGTCCGCTTATCGTCACGATAGTCGATGATCATATCCTCGTCCAAAAAGATTTTCGTCCAGTTTTTGATGAGGATCGGTCCGACGTTCGAGTCGATCTCGACGTCCTCCGATGTCGTCTCGGTCACGTAGCGAATCTCGAAGATGCCGCTATTGCCGCAACCACAACCTTCCGTCTCATAAAACAAGTGCATCTGTCCGTCACGTTCACCTTTCAAGGCGTCGATGCGTGCCTTGGCGCTGTCTGTAATCTGTACGTTCATGTGTATCACTCCTTACTTGTATTATACCGCGACTGAAAAAAGATTGAAAAAGACGTGCTTCCCATTTTCCACTTCCTGCAAAAAGGCGTAAACTATTTGTTTAGAAGGGGGAAACGACATGATTTCACGTTTCTTTAGTTATTACCGTCCACATAAGAAGTTATTCATCCTTGATTTCTCATTCGCCATCCTCGTCGGTCTGCTCGAACTTGGGTTCCCGCTCGCCGTCCAGTGGTTCATCGATGATCTATTGCCAGGTGGGGAATGGAACTGGATTATCATCGTCAGCATCGGCCTACTCATCCTTTACATACTCGCCATGATGATGCAATACGTCGTCAACTATTGGGGACACAAACTCGGTATCAACATCGAGACCGATATGCGGGAAGAGCTGTTCACCCATATCCATAAACAATCGTTCCGATTCTTCGATAATCATAAGACCGGCCATCTGATGAGCCGGGTGACGAACGACTTGTTCGATATCGGCGAAGTGGCGCACCACGGGCCAGAAGATTTCTTCATCGCCATCATGACGCTCCTCGGCGCGTTCGGGATCATGTTCACAATCGATCCGCAGCTCGCACTCGTCACGGTCGTCGCCGTTCCGTTCTTGGTCGCGATGATCACATACGCCAACAAGAACATGAATAAGGCGTGGCAAAAGATGTATACGAACATCGGCGAAGTGAACGCGCGGGTCGAAGACAGCGTCTCCGGGGCACGTGTCGTCCAATCGTTCACGAACGAGACGTTCGAGATCAACCGGTTCCAAAAAGACAACAACTTCTATCGCGGCTCGAAGATCGAGGCGTACCGTGTCATGAGTAAGTCGCTCGCGGGCATTTATATCACGACGCGACTCATGACGTTACTCGTCCTCGTCTACGGGGCGTACTTGACGTATCAAGGTCAACTGTCTTATGGACAGCTCGTCGGGTTCATCCTCTACATGAACCTGCTCATCAAACCGATCGAGAAGATCACGGCGCTCCTCGAGATGTATCCGAAAGGGATGGCCGGCTTCAAACGGTTCACGCAACTGTTGGATGAGGCGCCGGACATCGAGAACCGTCCGGACGCGGTCGACGTGAAGACACTGAAAGGCGATATCGCTTTCCAAAACGTCTCGTTCGGCTATTCAGACTACCGCCAAGTGTTGACTGACATCGACCTCGACATCAAGTCGGGTACGACGGTCGCCCTCGTCGGGACGAGCGGGGCCGGGAAGACGACGATCTGTTCGCTCATCCCGCGCTTCTATGACGTGACGGACGGGGCGATCACGATCGACGGCATGGACATCCGTGACATGACGAAAGAGAGCCTCCGCCGTCAAATTGGGATCGTGCAACAAGACGTCTTCTTGTTCGCCGGGACGCTCCGTGAGAATATCGCCTACGGCAAGCTCGACGCGACGGACGAGGAGATCATGCATGCGGTCGAGAAGGCGCACTTGAATTCGCTCGTTGACGAGTTGCAATACGGGCTCGACACACAAATCGGGGAACGCGGCTTGAAACTGTCAGGTGGACAGAAACAGCGCATCGCCATCGCCCGGATGTTCCTCAAAAACCCACCGATCCTCATTCTAGATGAAGCGACGTCGGCGCTCGACACCGAGACGGAAGCAATCATTCAAGACTCGCTCAATGAACTCGCGGCCGACCGGACGACGCTCATCATCGCCCACCGTCTCGCGACGGTGAAAAATGCGGACCGCATCCTCGTCGTCACGGCGGACGGGATCGTCGAGGACGGGACGCATGACGAACTGAGCGAAAAAGGCGGCGTCTTCGCCGGCCTGCTTCGCCGCCAGCAATTGTAATAGCGAGCAGCCACCAAAATTTTGGTGGCTGTCGCGCGTTAGATGGGTATAGACAATCAAATGAAGACGAGGAGGAAAGGGATGATGAAAGCAGTGCAAGTCATCGGTTATGGCGACGTCGACCAACTACAAGTCGTCGATATCCCGGTCCCGGAACCGAAACAAGGAGAAGTGCTCGTGCGCGTCAAAGCATGTGGCATCAACAATACCGAGATTTGGATGCGGGAAGGGGCGTACGGGACGAACAAAGAATCGGGTTGGCGTCCGGAAGGGGTCCAGTTCCCCCGAATCCCGGGTTCTGATATTACGGGCGAGATCGTGGACGTCGGCGGTGGTGTCGATGACACGATGGTCGGTCGCCGTGTCATCCTGTTCCCGTTCACGTCGAGCGGACCAGACGGCGGCGAACATATCGCAGACGATATGTCGTTCATCGGCTCTGAGTATGACGGCGGTTATGCCGAATACGTCACCTGGCCGGCAGAACTCTGCTACGACATGCCGCTCGACAGTTTCGTCGAAAGCGCCGCGTTCACGGTGAACGGGTTGACGGCGTGGCATATGAACGAACAGATCGAGATTCAGCCGGGGCAGACGATCGTCGTCACGGGGGCGAGCGGTGGGGTCGGGTCGTTCAACGTCCAAATCGCGGCGAACGTCCACGGTGCGAACGTATTCGCCATCGTCGGGGATTTGAAAGATGAGGCGAAACTGAAAGAACTCGGCGCGAGCCGCGTCTTCTCGTATCGATCCGAGACGCTCGCTGATGACATTGTCGAGGCGAACGGGGGACCGGTCGATGCGGTGCTCGACGTCGTCGGGGACGCCTTGTTCAAGACGGCGCTCGACGTGTTGAAGAACGGCGGGAAGTTCTGCATCTCAGGCTCGGCCGGCGGTCAGACGACGCATCTCGATTTCCGGACGCTCTATTTGAAGCACATCACCATGTACGGTTCAGTACTCGGTACGCGCTCGGAGTTTAACGCGATGCTTCAAGCGATTCAGGCGGGGGAAAATCCGTCCCATCGTCGATCGCACGTTCCCGCTTGATGAAGCGCGTGACGCCCAGACGTATTTCAAGCAACGGGGCAAGTTCGGGAAAATCGTGCTCGTCCCATAACGTAAAAGCGAGGAGACCGGACGGTGACGTCCAATCTCCTCGCTTTTTCATACTGGATCGACTTTCGCCCGGTCGATGACCGAGACGAGCCGACGGAACTGTTCGAGCCAAAACTGAAAGAACGGACCGATCAAGAAAATCGACAGCACCGTCCCGAAGAAGACCGGTCCGCCGAGCACCCAGCCGATCAGGCAGGCCGTCAGTTCCATCCACGTTCGCATCATGCGGACCGACGTATGGAAGCGGTCTGCCAAGGCGAGCGTCAACCCGTCACGCGGGCCGGCTCCGTAACCGATGGCGACGTATAGTCCCGCTCCCATGCCAATCACGAAGATGCCGAGGACGAGCCACCCGACGTTCAAGGCGATGCCGTCAAGTCGCGGCAACCAATGGTGGTCGAGGATGAGGTTCATGAACACCCCGACGAAGATGGCGTTGACGAGGGTGCCGAACTGCGGACGGATGCGGTCGAGCAGATATTTGACGAAGACGAGCAGTAGCCCGACGAGAAGAATGATCGTCCCGACCGAGATGGGGGTATGACGGGCGAGGCCGAGATGGAGCACGTCCCATGTCGACACGCCGAGATCGGCCGTGATCATCATCGATGACCCGAGGGCGAGCAGGAACAAGCCGCCCATGAATAATGTCCACTTCAATGTGATGCGTAAAGATTGAACCCATACCGCCTGCATGTGTGTCGCCTCGATTCCCTAAAATGTTCAATCATCATATCACACTCGAACGGCGGGCAAGAAAAAAACGCCTCAGACGAAGTCTGAAGCGTTCGTGATTATTTTTTAGGTGTCGGCGATTTTTTCGCCTTGTTCTTTTTATAATAATCGTAGACGAACGGTGCGACCGCCGTCGCGACTTTAATCAATGTACCGATTTTCCCTTTTCTAGCCATGTTGTAGCACCCCTTTCTCTTCTAAAGACATATATTCCACGAGTTGCAGAATTGAAAACATATCCTTTGCAGGTTTGACCGTTTCGTCGTCTGACGATGGCGTCATAATGAGAGTGGAGGTGTAAAGATGAAGACGATTATTTGGTATGGCAACGACCTTCGCGTCGATGATCATTTGCCGCTTGAAGAAGCGCTCCGACATGACGACCCGATTGAAGGCCATTACGTGATTCGGCCCGATGAGTTGAAGGAAAACCGGTACGGTGTCATCCCGCTCGGACGACGGCGCCTGCAGTTTTTAAAGGAGACGCTCGAAGATTTAGCCGGTTCACTAAAAGCGCTCGATATCCCGCTCTACGTCCATGTCGGTCATCCGCTGGACGTCCTTGACCCCAATGATCGACTGGTGTTCCAATCCTCGATTGGCTTTAATGAGCGCCGCATCGAGCGAGACGTCAAGAGCGCTTGGCGAGGCGAGTGGCAGGTGTTCGACGGATTCACCCTCTATCCGCGTGACGAGATTCCGTTTGAGCGGATGCCGTTTTTGTTCACCGAGTTTCGAAAGAAGATCGAGTCGGACGCCGCGCCGAATCGGTTGATTGAACGTGCGTACACGGAGGCCACTTCGCCGGTTGACTTTCCAATCGATCACGGACCGGTCGAGACGGACAAACGATCGGCGTTCCCGTTTCAAGGCGGGGAGCGGGCCGGGCGGGAACGACTGGCCCACTATTTGAACGGGCCGGTCCGGACGTACAAAGAGACGCGCAACGGGTTTGGGGTCGACGATTCTTCGAAACTATCCGCTTACCTTGCGAACGGGTCGCTGTCGCCACGTCGCGTCCTGCATGAGCTCGAGCGACACGAGGCGTCGCACGGGGCGAATGAGTCGACGTATTGGCTTTATTTTGAGTTGCTTTGGCGCGAGTTCTTCCAATGGTTGGCCCTCGAACAGGGTAAGCGGCTTTTCCGGGCCCAAGGCATCCGCTCGAAGGAAAAGTCGTGGCGCGTCGAGGAAGACGTGATCACCCGCTGGCAACGAGGAGAGACAGGCGTCGACTTCGTCGATAGTTTCATGCGCGAGCTGAACGCGACCGGATGGATGTCAAACCGAGGGCGTCAAATCGTCGCGAGCTACTTTGCGAAAGAGCTCGGACAAGATTGGCGTTACGGGGCGGCGTATTTCGAATCGCGGCTCATTGACTACGACGTGGCGAGCAATTATGGGAACTGGGCGTATCAGGCGGGCGTCGGTAACGACTCGCGCGACCGCCGCTTCAATATCGCGCGCCAACAAGAAACGTACGACCCGGACGGTGCGTTTCGTAACACGTGGTTATGACGAAACTGTCACGAGAAGTCATGGTTTCTGATTGACTTCTTTTTACAGACAAGCTATAGTTAAATCAACAGATGGGATACCTGAGGTGTACGAGAGCCGCCTTCGTTATTTTGAGCCAACACTTTGAATACGGGAGACCGAACTGCCATCCGGATCAACTGCCTCATCACGTGCAGGAGGACTTGTGAAGGGGACGCTAGGTCACCCACCTGCTTAAGCAGGTTCAAAAGCAGGGCATCGTCACGGCACTCCGGGCCCCATCGATTTTTTTATTAAAACGTCGCTAGACGTCTTTTTTTGTTTGTAATTCCGAGTAAAATAGTGTGAGAAAATAGAATTAATTTGGAGGAAGAGTATGTTACACCAGTTTTCACGAAATGAATTGGCCATCGGGCAAGAAGGTTTAGACACATTAAAAGGAAAGACGGTCGCCATCCTCGGCGTCGGCGGTGTCGGCTCGTTCGCAGCCGAAGCACTCGCCCGGAGCGGCGTCGGTCGTATCGTGCTCGTCGATAAGGACGACATCGACATCACGAACGTCAACCGTCAAATCCACGCGCTCCTTTCGACGGTCGGACAACCGAAAGTCGAAGCGATGGGGACACGACTCCTCGACATCAATCCCGAGCTTGAGCTCGTCAAACTAAAGATGTTCTATACTGAAGAGACGTTCGAAGAGTTCTTCGCACAAGACCTCGATTTCGTCATCGATGCATCGGACACGATCATCTATAAGATTCACTTGATCGTCGAATGCAAACGCCGCGGCATCCCGGTCATCTCAAGTATGGGCATGGCCAACAAGATGGACCCGACGCGAATCAAGGTCGTCGACATTAAAGACACGACGTACGACCCGATCGCGAAGATGGTCCGGACCCGTCTCCGGAAAGAACGAATCCATAAAGGCGTGCCGGTCGTCTTTTCGGACGAGTCGCCGATTGTCACGCGGGAAGACGTGAACGAAGTCGTCGGGAAGAAGGACGCGCCGATTCGTAAGGCGAAGATGCCACCGAGCTCGAACGCGTTCGTGCCATCGGTCGCAGGGCTCGTCGCAGCCGGTTATGTTATCAATGAAATGCTCGAGACAGCGGGTGTCGAGATCAACCGCATCCAGAAATAAAAAAACGGCGCCGGCTCAGATGAGTCAGCGTCGTTTTTCCCAATAGTCGAGCCGCTTTTGCACTTGCTGTTCGAAGCCGCGGGGTGTCGGCGTATAATATTTCGGACGTTTCCGGGCCAAGTTTTCGGGCCAGTAGTTTTGTGGCACGTAGCCGTCCTTCTCGTCATGCGGATATTTATAGCCGGCACCGTTCCCGAGTTCACGGGCCCCGGGGCTGTGCGCGTCCCGTAAGTGAACGGGGACTGGCCCGCCTTCAATCGTCCGCACGTGATGGAGCGCCTTGTCGATCGCGGTGATGACGGCGTTCGACTTCGGTGCCGTCGCCAAGTAGAGGACGGCCTCGGCGATTGGGATCCGTGCTTCCGGGAAGCCGACATACTCGCTCGCCCGGGCGGCCGCATCGACGATCAACAACGCGTTCGGGTCGCTCATGCCAATGTCTTCGGCCGCATGGACGTAGAGGCGCCGTAAAATGAAGCGCGGTGACTCACCGGCCTCGATCATGACGGCGAGCCAATAGAGGGCGGCGTCCGGGTCGGAGCCGCGAATCGATTTGATGAACGCCGAGATGACGTCATAATGGCGGTCGCCCGTCTTATCGTATTTGATCGCTTTTTGTTGCACCGACTCTTCGGCGACGTCGAGCGTGATGTGAATCACCCCATCGACCTCGGGTGTCGTCAAGACGGCGAGTTCGAGCCCGTTCAAGAGGACACGGTAGTCACCGTCCGCCATTTTGATATAATGGTCAACAGCCGCATCGTCCATCTTGACCGTATAGTTGCCAAACCCTCGCTTGTCGACGAGCGCACGTTCGAGGACGACGCGCAGTTCGTCTGGTCCGGGCGGTTCGAGCCGAAACACCGTCGCGCGGGAAAGTAACGCCGCGTTCACTTCAAAACTCGGGTTTTCGGTCGTCGCTCCGATCAAGACGAGCTTCCCGGCCTCAAGTGCCGGGAGCAGGGCGTCTTGTTGCAACTTGTTGAATCGATGAATCTCGTCGAGGAAGAGGATCGTCCGTTCATTCTCAAAGTCAAAGCGCGATTCGGCTTCACGGATGACACTTCTCAGTTCATCGAGTTTCGCCGTGACGGCGTTCAATTGGACGAACGTCGCTTTCGTATAGTTCGAGATGACACGGGCGAGCGTCGTCTTGCCGGTGCCCGGTGGTCCATAGAGGATAATCGTGCCGAGCCGGTCGGCCTCGATGGCGCGGCGTAGCAACTTGCCTTCGCCGATGATATGCCGCTGACCGATGACTTCGTCTAACGTCTCGGGGCGCATCCGATTGGCGAGCGGGCCGCTATTGGATTGCTGGAATAAATCACTCATACGCACACTTTCCTTTCGACAAACGTTTGTTCGAACAGTATAACAGAAGGAGACATGAAGATGAAAATATCTACAAAAGGTCGCTACGGGTTGACGATTATGATTGCGCTCGCCCGTGAGACTGACAATAAACCGCTCAGTTTGAAGAAGATCGCAGCCCGCCACGAGCTGCCGGAGCATTACTTGGAGCAACTGATTGGACCGCTCCGGAACGGTGGGCTCGTCAAGAGCGTACGTGGCGCTTACGGTGGGTATCAGCTCGTCAAGCCGGCAAAAGAGATCACGGCCGGCGAGATTATCCGTCTGCTCGAAGGACCGCTCACCATCGTCGAAGATTCAGAAGCAGATGATGCGGTCAAACGAAAACTGTGGGATAAAATTAAAGTGGCGATTGAGACCGTCCTCGATGAGACGACGCTCGCCGACTTGGCCGAAGAAGACACGAACGGCTACATGTTTTACATTTAAGGACGAGGTGAAAACAATGAACTATTTTGACCACGCCGCCACGACCCCGATGCGTTCCGAAGTGCTCGAGGCGATGACGCCATACTTTTTAGCACAATACGGTAACCCGTCGAGTATTCACGGAATCGGTCGGACGGCTCGAGCCGCGCTCGACGACTCTCGTCGCACGCTCGCCCGATTCGTCGGGGCGACACCGAACGAAATCGTGTTCACGTCAGGCGGAACCGAATCGGATAACTATGCGTTATTCGGTGCGGCCGAGGCGAATGCGCATAAAGGAAAGCACATCATCACGACGAAAGTCGAGCATCACGCCGTCCTCCACGCCATGGAACAGCTTGAGCGCGATGGGTTTGAAGTGACGTATCTCGATGTCGATTCGACGGGTGCGGTCTCAGTCGAGGCGGTTCGGGCGGCGCTACGGGAAGACACGATTCTCGTCTCTATCATGTATGGGAACAACGAGGTCGGGACGATCCAACCGATTGCCGACATCGGTGAAATTCTGATTGATCACCAAGCGCTCTTCCACACGGATGCTGTCCAAGCACTCGGGACGGAAGCGATTGATGTCAAAGCGCTCGGAATCGATTTATTGTCGGCCTCGGCTCACAAAATCAATGGGCCGAAAGGTATCGGTTTTCTTTTTATGAAAACAGGTGTAAAATTAGCGACGCGTTCTTTTGGAGGCCAACAAGAACGGAAACGTCGAGCCGGCACGGAAAACGTTCCGGGTGCCGTCGGGTTTAAAACAGCGGCAGAACTCATCATGGTCGAGCGTTCAGAGCGGGTCGAACAGTATCACGGATTGGCCGAGGCGTTGCTTCAACGCCTTGACGCCCTTGAGGTCGAGTATGAGGTGAACGGGTCGAACCGTCTGCCGCATATCGTTAACTTGTACCTTCCGGGTATTGACCTCGAACCGTTCCTGATCATGATGGACATGCGCGGTGTCGCCATCTCGAGCGGCAGTGCTTGCACGGCCGGATCGATTGAACCTTCGCACGTCTTGACGGCCATGTTCGGCGCGTCGGAGCGGACGAAACAATCGGTCCGGATCAGTTTCGGACAAGGCAATACGAGGTACGACGTGGAGCAACTCGCGGAACGGCTTGCTGAGGTCGTCTCGACATTCACGAACGGAGTGAGGAAATGAATTTACGAACGAAAGCCCCTGAGGAGACGACGGTCGTCGTCGGGATGTCAGGCGGCGTCGATTCATCGGTGACAGCCCATCTGTTAAAAGAACAAGGGTACAACGTCATCGGGATCTTTATGAAAAACTGGGACGACACGGACGAGAACGGTGTATGTACCGCGACCGAAGACTATGAAGACGTCATCGCCGTGGCGAACCAAATTGGAATTCCGTACTATGCGGTCAATTTCGAGAAAGAGTATTGGGACCGGGTGTTTGAGTATTTCTTGGCCGAGTATCGGTTGGGTCGGACACCGAACCCGGACGTCATGTGTAACAAAGAAATCAAGTTCAAGGCGTTCCTTGACCACGCGCTCCGTCTCGGTGCCGATTTCGTCGCGACGGGCCATTATGCGCGTGTCGACTTCATCGATGGGGAACACCGACTTCTCCGTGGAAAAGACGACAACAAGGATCAGACCTACTTCTTGAACCAATTGTCGCAAGACCAACTTGCACGGACGATGTTCCCAATCGGACATATGGATAAGAAGGACGTGCGCGTCATCGCCGAAGAGGCGGGGCTCGCAACGGCGAAGAAGAAAGATTCGACGGGCATATGCTTCATCGGCGAACGAAACTTTAAAGAGTTTCTCTCGGAGTACTTGCCTTCACAACCAGGCGAAATGCAGACGCTCGACGGTGTCGTCAAAGGGCGCCACGACGGGCTGATGTATTACACGCTCGGTCAACGTCACGGTCTTGGCATCGGTGGCGACGGGGACCCATGGTTCGTCGTCGGCAAGAATGTTGAAGAGAATATTCTGTATGTCGGCCAAGGCTTCCATCATGACGCACTTTATTCAGACGCACTCCTCGCCTCGAAACTTTCGTGGACGGGTACCGTTCCAGCAGCGGAGTTCCGGGCGACGGCGAAGTTCCGCTACCGTCAACAAGACGTACCGGTGACGATCGCGCCGCTCGAGAACGGCGAAGTGCTCGTCAAGTTCGACGAGCCACAACGCGCCATCACGCCAGGCCAGGCCGTCGTCTTCTATGACGGCGATATCTGCCTCGGCGGTGCGACGATTGATGAAGCGTATCGATCTGGAAAACGACTCGACTATATCGGATGAGGTGATGACGATGAACGCAAACGAATTAGGCATCCAAGCGATGCAGCAAGGTGAGTTCGAACAAGCGGCGAAGCAATTTAACGCCGCGATTGAGACCGACCCGTCGGACCCGACCGGTTACGTCAACATGGGGACGCTTCTCCAGGCGATCGGGGACCACGAGCGGGCCGTCGTCTTTTACGACAAGGCGCTCGAACTCGACAACGCGTTCGGCGCGGCCCACTACGCGAAAGGCACACTCGCCTATGAGCTCGAACAGCTCGACTTGGCCGAGTCGTCACTTCGCCAGGCGCTCCTTGCCGGGATGAACGACGCGGACCTGCACTTCATGCTCGGTTTGACGTACAAGGCGATGGGCGACTTCGTCCGCGCCTTGCCACGTCTGAAGGAAGCGCAAGCACAGTCGCCAGAAGACGTCGAGATTTCGTTCCAGTACGGACTCGCGCTCGCACAGAACGAACAGCTCGATTTGGCCGTCGAGGCGCTCGAGCACACGCTCGACCTCGACGCGAGCCACACGGACGCGCGCTACAACTTGGCGATTGCCTATGCGTTCCTCGGTGAACAAGACAAGACGTACGCCGAGCTCGAACGCGTGCTCGAACTGCAACCGGACCACGCGCTCGCGTATGACGCGAAAGCGAAAATGGACGAGTTGCTCGGGAATTGAATTAAGAAAGCGCCCCTGCGAAAAAATCGCGGGGGCGCTTTCTGTTCGTCTCCATGTCAGGTCACAAGTTCTAGCGTGAACCAGACGAATAAGTTCAGTATCGTCAATAACAGCGTACAGGCGAGCGCGAGATAGCTCCATAAGACACGTTTACCTGATTTAGCCCGGCGTACGCCGTCCATCAAAATGAGAAGAATCGCACCGAGTGAGACGAACGACAAGGCAGCGAACGAAGTCGGACGATCGAGTGTGGGAAACGCATCGATCTCAAAATATAGTCCGAGCGTGAGCATGCTTAACCCAGCCATGATAAGGAGCGGGAAGAAGCGCATAAAACACAACCTTTTCCATTTTCTCTCATCTTATCATGTGCCCCATTCGACATCTATCGATTTCATAATTGCTTCGTCGTGATTTTCACCGGCTCGCCACCGAACTTCTCATACGCCTCGTCCATGTTTTTCGTATACAGCTCGATGACGTTTTTGCTCGGATCTTTGAAGTAGGCGGAGCGTTCTTTCCCGTTGACGGTCTCGTCTTCGTCCCACGTCCGTAGTTTCGTCGGGATACCGGAATCGTTTAACACGTCGAGCGCTTGATCAAACGAGTCCATCGGCACGTAAAACGCGCAGTGGACGTGGGAGCCCCCTTCGTCATACAGCGTCTCCCATTCGGTCACGTCTTGGCGTCGGTTCGCATCTTCCTCTTCCGTGAAGTCGCGCTTTAACCATAGCCCGAGACGCGTGTTACCGCCGACGTATAACCACGTCGCCCAAGGCTCGTCCGCGTGTTCTTGCGCCTCGCTCGGCTCCGCGTCGTCGCCGACCCACTGCTCGACGACCGGAAGACCGAGCTTGCCGTGCCAAAAGTCGACCGCCTCCGCCATATCTGTCACTTCTAATACGAGTTCACATAGCCCGGTAATTGGAATCCGTTTTGTCATGCGTCATTCCTCCTTCGTAGGTTCACTCGAACAGTTCCCTGTTTGATTCAAGGAAAAACGTGCGTAGTCACCTGCACGTTCGGGAAATGGACAAGGAACGAAAGGAAGGAGAGACATTATGCGAATCATTAGTCTACTAAGCGTTATCTTATTTTTTGTCGTCGAATGGTTCATGCTTGGACGCATGTTCACCGCGATTGACAACCGATTGGCGGCCGGAGAATGGACGAATAACGTGTTCTATCGCGTCATCATCGAATCAGAACGGGCGACGGCGACACTTCTCATTTTGTTTGCGACGTTTTTCGTCATCGGACTTCTTATGCATTGGGTGCTCTCGACGAATCGGTCGTTTCGACAATCACTCGGTGTCGTCGGCATCGGCTGGACGGTCCCGCTCGCGCTCGCCATCATCGCGTGGATTGTCCCGAACGCATATCTCCAACTCGGGCTACTCGTATTGCAAATTTCGTTTATTCCACTCATCCCGTTCATCGATCAAACGTTGCGGCTCGGTCACGTTCTATTGAACTGGGGAGTTCACATCGCAGCAAGTGGGCTTGTCCTGCTCATTCAACGCCTTTCGCTTGAAAAGCTGTTCCGGGTCGAGCGGACCGAGCTGCTCGAACGTTTACAAGGTTACGTCAATACAGGCGAACTGGAACGGTTCGAACGGTTGCTCGAACGAGTCGATGTGGCCCAACTCGAACGGTTATTCAATACGGTCGACATCGATCAGCTTGAGCGGCTGTTGAATCGGGTCGACATCGACCAATTGATTCGTCTCCTCGAACGTGTCAATCTCAATCAGCTTGAGCAAATCCTGAACTTGTTCAGTTAGGCGATTTGTTCTCCTCTTCCGAATCGGGCTATAATGGGGGATGGAAAACTAGCTGGGGGTGGCTCACATGATGGCAGCACCTTACGAGTTGACAGGAAAAGTCATCCGCGTCCTGTTTCAATCGGAAGAAGAAGCGCACACGATCGCGCTTGTACGTATAAAAGAAAAAAACTTTGAGACCGACGAGACCGAGATGGTCATCGCCGGAGTCGGTGTCGGCATCGAGAAAGGCGAGACGTATAAGGCGCACGGCCGTCTGGTCGATCATCCACGGTTCGGCAAACAGATGAAGGCGGATTGGATTCGCCGCGTCGTCCCGATGACGAAACGAGCGGCCGTCCGCTTTTTGACGAACGGTTCGTTTCCGGGCATCGGGCAAAAGACGGCGCAAAAGATTGCCGATACGCTCGGTGACGACTGCATCGACCAAATCGTCAAACATCCGAGCGTTCTCTCGAACGTTGACGGGTTGAAAGAGAAACAAGCCCGTGTCATCACGGAACGGTTGAACGTCTTGTATGGCGTCGACCAATTGCTGTTGTTCTTGGCCCCGTTCGACGTGACGCCACGGCTCGCCTCGAAGATTCATAAAGAATATGAAGGACGGGCGATGGAGACAATCGAGAAGAACCCTTATGCGCTCATGTACGATGTGCCAGGGATCGGCTTCAAGACGGCCGACGCCATCGCGGCACATTTTGGAATTCAAGGCATCCATCCGGAGCGGATCGCCGCCGCCGTCTTGTACGTGCTCGAACTCGAGCAAGGGAACGGGCACTTGTTCGTCACGTCGGACCAGCTCCACCGCGAGATGCCACGTATCATCGGCGGTGACCCGGGCGATGCGCTCGTGGCCGCGCTCGAGACGCTCGCCCAAGACGAACGCATCATCGTTGAAGATGGGGTCGTCTACCATCCGCGCGTGTATCGGGCTGAACGAAAGGCGGCCGAAGAACTTGCCCGCATCATGTCGACCTCGACGACGGAAGACGTCGATATGGCGACAATTTTCGATGCCGTCGGTCGCGTCGAGGAGATGTTCTCCATCGAGTACGCGAAACAACAGCGCGAGGCAATCGAGCTCGCGTTGAAATCGCCGCTCATGGTGCTTACCGGCGGACCTGGAACGGGGAAGACGACGGTCGTGCGCGGGATTATTCACGCGCTGAGCGACGTCTTCGACTGGAAACTTGAACCGGTACCGAACCAGCCGTTCCCGTTCGTCCTCGCCGCACCGACCGGACGGGCCGCGAAACGGCTCAGTGAATCGACCGGGCTCCCGGCTTCGACGATTCACCGGTTGTTAAAGTTCGATGGCAGTTCGTTCCAAGTCGATGACACGAACCCGCTCGTCGGGAAAGTGCTCATCGTCGACGAGGCGTCGATGATTGACATCTTCTTGTTCCGGAGCCTGCTCCGGGCCGTGCCGAACGGGATGAAGATTCTTTTCGTCGGTGACCGCGACCAACTCCCTTCGGTCGGGCCTGGTCAAGTGCTCGCCGATTTGATGTCGACCGACGGCATCCCGGTCGTCCGTCTCGATGTCGTCCATCGGCAGGCGTCCGAGTCGAGCATCCTCCGTTTGGCGCATGCGCTCAACGCGAAACAGATGCCGGACGACTTACTGGCGGCGCTTCCGGACCGGCGCTTCTATACGGCGAACCAAGAGACGGCGCTCCAAGCGATCTGTCAGATGGCCGGGGCTGCACTCCGAAAAGGCTATTCACCGTTTGATATCCAGATTCTCGCGCCGACGTATCGTGGCGTCTGCGGCATCGATGGACTGAACGAGGCGCTTCAAAACGTGTTCAATCCGAAGTCGACGGCGAGGGAAGTGAAGCACGGTAACCGGACGTATCGGAACGGGGACAAAGTGCTCCAGCTCGTCAATAACGCCGAGGAGAACGTCTATAATGGGGACATCGGGGAGATCACGAACATCTTTTACGCGAAAGAGAACGTCGACAAGGTCGATAAGATTTATATCCGCTTCGACCAAATCGAGGTCGAGTACAATCGGAGCGAATGGGACCAGTTCACCCACGCCTACGCCATCACGATTCATAAGTCACAAGGATCCGAGTTCCCGATCGTCCTTATGCCCGTCTTCTTCAACGGTGGGTTCCGCTCGTCGCGCAACTTGATTTATACGGCCGTCACGCGCGCGAAGAAGAGTTTACTCCTCTTTGGCGACGTCCGCGCACTCGAGGCGGCGACACGGGAAGAAGAGCCGGTGCGCCGGACGAAGCTCGTCGAACGGCTCGGCGGCAAGTCTTGACGAACGCATGAACACGTGTGATAATGACCAATAGAAAACTGAAACGATTAAAGACGATGAAAGAACCGAGTACGTCGTCACCGCCTCATCAGAGACATCTTCCTAGGCTGCGAGAAGATGGGGGTCGGCCGACCGAAGCTAGTCTGGAGTCCCCACTCATCCTGGGCGCCTCATCCACGTTATCGGATGTTCGAGGCACGGCTTTGCCGTGCGAACGAGGGTGGTACCACGAAGCGATGCTTTCGTCCCTTTCCATAGGGATGGACATCGCTTTTTTTTCGTTTCGTTCAGAATAAGGAGGAATTGTTGATGAAACCGCTCAAACCATTAACTGGCGCACAGATTCGCCAAATGTATTTAGATTTCTTCAAATCAAAAGGACATTCGGTCGAACCGAGCGCTTCGCTCGTACCGGTCGAGGATCCGACACTGCTTTGGATCAACTCGGGCGTCGCGACGCTTAAAAAATATTTCGATGGTCGCGTTATTCCAGCCAACCCGCGAATCGTCAACGCACAGAAGTCGATTCGGACGAACGACATCGAGAACGTCGGAAAGACGGCTCGTCACCATACGTTCTTCGAGATGCTCGGAAACTTCTCGGTCGGGGAGTACTTCCGTGAAGATGCGATCAAGTGGGGCTGGGAACTTCTCACGAGCGATGAGTGGTACGGACTCGACCCGGACCGCCTCTCCGTGACGATTCACCCGGAAGACGAAGAAGCGAAACGTATCTGGATCGAGCTCGGCGTACCGGCTGACCGGATCATCCCGCTCGAAGAAAACTTCTGGGAAATCGGGGAAGGCCCGTCTGGCCCGAACACGGAAATCTTCTTCGACCGCGGCCCGTCGTTCGGTGACGACCCGACCGACCCGGAACTCTACCCGGGCGGCGAGAACGAGCGCTACCTCGAGATTTGGAACATCGTCTTCAGTCAGTTCAACCATGACGGGCACGGCAACTATACCGAGCTCCCACGGAAAAACATTGATACGGGGATGGGTCTTGAGCGAATGGCGAGCGTCATGCAAGACGTGCCGACGAACTTCGACACAGACCTGTTCATGCCGATTATCCGCGAGACAGAGAAAATCAGCGGCGAGACGTATCGTGCCGACAGCAGTAAAGACGTGGCGTTCAAAGTCATCGCCGACCATATCCGGACCGTATCGTTCGCGATCGGGGATGGGGCACTCCCATCGAACGAAGGCCGTGGCTACGTGCTCCGTCGTCTCCTCCGTCGTGCCGTTCGTTACGCGAAGATGCTCGGAATCGAGCGTCCGTTCATGTATGAGCTCGTCGACGTCGTCGGCGACATCATGGTCGACTTCTACCCTGAGGTCCGTGAGAAGAAAGACTTCATCAAGAAAGTCGTCAAAAACGAGGAGGAACGGTTCCACGAGACGCTTCATGACGGCCTTGCCATCTTGAACGAAGTCGCGAAAGCGCAAAAAGCGACTGGGTCGAACGTCATCAGTGGGGAAGACGCGTTCCGTCTTTACGACACGTACGGTTTCCCGCTCGAGTTGACGATCGAGTACGCGGAAGACCATAACCTCTCGGTTGACGAGGACGGCTTCAAACAAGCGATGAACGCACAGCGTGAGCGGGCCCGCATGGCGCGCGCCGACGTTGAGTCGATGCAAATCCAATCGGGTGTACTCGCAGACATCACGCTCGAATCGTCGTTCATCGGCTATAAGAATCTCGGCACAGAGGCGAAAATCGTCAGCTTGATTCATGACGGTGAGCTCGTCGACGTCGTCGCAGCCGGAGAGGAAGCCCAAGTCATCCTCGACCAGACGCCATTTTACGCGGAGAGCGGCGGTCAAATCGGGGACAAAGGTCAAATCGTCGGGTCGGACTTCGTCCTTCACGTCAAAGACGTCTCGAAAGCGCCGAACGGTCAAAACTTGCATACGGTCACGGTCACGTCGGGCATCGCTAAGGCGGAAGTCGCAGTGACGGCAACGGTCGATCAAGACGCACGTCAAGCGATCATCAAGAACCACACGGCGACACACTTGTTGCATCGTGCCTTGAAAGACACGCTCGGCGAGCACGTCAACCAAGCCGGTTCCCTTGTGACGGCGGATCGTCTCCGCTTCGACTTCTCGCACTTCGGTCAAGTGACGGCAGAAGAGCTTCAGGCGATTGAACGTCAAGTGAACGAACGCATCTGGGCATCGATTGGTGTCGACATCGAAGAGATGAACATCGCCGACGCGAAAGCGAAAGGTGCGATGGCGCTCTTCGGTGAGAAGTATGGGGACGTCGTCCGCGTCGTCGCGGCCGGAGACTCGGTCGAGCTTTGCGGTGGTTGCCACGTCGGCAACACGGCTGAAATCGGACTCTTCAAAATCTTGTCGGAGTCAGGGATCGGTGCCGGTACACGACGCATCGAGGCCGTCACAGGAGCGGGCGCATACGAAGTCATGAACCAGCAAATCGAGACGCTCGAATCGGCAGCAAAACTGCTCAAGACAAAACCGCTTGAAGTGCCGACACGTGTCCAGGCGCTCCAAGCCGAGTTGAAAGACGTGGAACGTGCGAACGAGTCGCTCAAAGCGAAGCTCGCGAACATCGAAGCGGCGTCACTCACGGATGCGCTTGAAACGATTCAAGGGGTCCAGTTGATTGCCAAACGCGTCGACGGCCAAGACATGGACGCGCTCCGCGGCATGGTCGATGAGTTGAAAGGCAAGCTCGGCTCAGCCGTGATCATCCTCGGCTCGGCGAACGGCGACAAAGTCAATCTCGTCGCCGGTGTGACGAAAGACTTGAACGACCGTGGCTTCCACGCCGGAAAACTGATTAAAGAAGTCGCGACACGTTGCGGTGGCGGCGGTGGCGGTCGCCCTGATATGGCGCAAGCCGGAGGCCGTGATGCGACAAAACTCGATGAAGCATTGAAGTTTGCTTCACATTACGTCGAATCACTGGCATAATAGAATGTGAAGTGCAAACGGAAAGAGGTGGATTCTTGTGAGCCAAATGGATCGCACGATGCAATTCAATTTTCCAGAAGATGATAATCGAGCCAACACTCGGGAGACACTGATCACGGTGTATAAAGCGCTCGAGGAAAAAGGCTACCAACCGATCAATCAAATCGTCGGATATTTGTTGTCAGGTGACCCTGCCTACATCCCGCGTCATAACGATGCGCGAAACTTGATTCGCAAAATCGAACGAGACGAACTGCTCGAAGAGCTGGTCAAATCGTATTTGAACGATCGTAGAGAGGATTAATATGAAGCGAGTCATGGGGCTTGATGTCGGGTCGAAGACGATTGGGGTCGCCGTGAGCGACCTCATGGGCTGGACGGCACAAGGTGTGGAGACGGTCTACTGGACCGAGCCGGACTTTGACGAGGCCGTCCGTCTGCTCCGACCAATCATCGAGCAGTACGAAGTGAAAGAAGTCGTTGTCGGTCTCCCGAAGAACATGAACGGGACGATCGGGCCGCGAGGCGAGGCGTCAGAGGCGTTTGCCGCTACCCTCACCGAGGCCACGGGCTTACCGACGATTTTAGTCGATGAGCGCCTGACGACGATGCAAGCGGAGCGGATGCTCATCTCGGCAGACGTCAGCCGCAAAAAGAGAAAAGCGGTCATCGATAAGATGGCGGCGGTCATGATTTTACAAAACTACCTGGATCGTTCAGGGAAATAAGGAGGAATTACTCATGGCAGAAATCCGTCGTGAAGAAGAAATGTACCGTATTCCAGATGAAAATGGAGACGAGCATTTATTTGCAGAAATTTTCCGGATGACGAGCGACCGCTCGAAGAAGACGTTTGTCGTTCTCGAGCCGGTTGGCAACCCGGAGACAGAAGATGAAGATACAATCGAAGTATACGCGTTCGAAATCGAAGAACTTGAAGATGGCGAATTCATCTTGAAGCTCGTCGAAGACGATGACGACTTCGAAGAAGTCATGGAAGCATTCGACATCGTCAACGACGAAGTCGGTTTAGACTAATACGTGGACGGGCGGCTAGGGGAAACCCTCGTCGCCCATCTTCATAAAAGAAGAACAGGGGAGAACATGCATGAACTATCCATCGATGTCAGATGAGAAGCGTGCACGAAGCCGGATCGTTCGTCGTATCACGGTGATTATCCTTGCTGTCTTTCTTCTTGTCATCGCCACCGGTGCTGCCGTCTCGTACGCATTCGTAAAACGGTCACTTGAGCCCGTGGACCCGACATCGACTGAAACGGTCGAAGTCGAGGTGCCACTCGGTGCAGGCTCAGGGTACATTGGCGAACTACTCGAAGAGAATGGACTCGTGAGGAATAGCGCGATTTTCCGTCTTTACACACGGTTTAAAAATGAATCATCGTTCCAAGCGGGGACGTACACGTTATCCCCGTCACAGTCGCTTGACGAGATGATCGCAACGCTGAAGACCGGCAAAGTGATCGTCGTTCCAGATATCCGATTGACAATTCCAGAAGGGTTCACGATTGACCAAGTCATCAAACGGCTTGCGAACGTCGCTGAGATTCCGGAAGAAGAAATTTCGGCTCAATTGAGTGACAAGGAGTATATCGCTTCTCTTGTCGCGGAACACGAGATGTTGACAGACGAAGTGTTAGCGGAAGGCATTTACCATCCGTTAGAAGGTTACTTGTTCCCGGCAACGTACGAGTTCGATAAAGGGGTCACGCTCACGCAGATCATCGATGAGATGTTAAAGCCGACCGAACAGCTCTACAACGAGAACAAGGCGGCGCTCGAAGCAGCGGGACGGACGTTCCATGAGACGCTCGCGCTCGCGTCAGTCGTCGAAAAAGAAGCGGTCTCGACGGAAGACCGTCAAGAGATCGCCGGTGTGTTCGAAAACCGTCTAGCGGACGGCATGCGGCTCCAGTCGGACCCGACCGTTTGGTACGGGACGGGAGAGACATCGATCTTCACATCGTTCAACGACTTACAAAACGATTCGCTTTATAACACGTACAAGTATGCCGGCATCCCGATCGGTCCAATCGCATCGGTCAGCCGGGACGCGTTCGCCGCGACGCTCAACCCGAACGACACAGCAAACTTCTATTTCTATGCACGGCCGCCTCGTGAGGGGTTCCCGAACGGCGAAGTATTGTTTGAAGTGACGTACGAGGAACACCAGCAGAACGTGAACCAGTACCGTCCGGAATGGGAAGCGTTCGAAGCAGCAAACAACAATTGACGGCATCGACCGGAAGCACTCGCTTCCGGTCGTTTGAATGAATAGAGAGGTAGAGGTGTCAGAAAGTGGAACATGCATCCTATGAAGGCTATGTGGAACAGTTGGTCACGCCTCGGTCGCCGCTCTTAGCGGAGATGGAGGAGTTCGCCCGCATCCATCACGTGCCAATCATGGACTTGACCGGGTCGGAAGTGCTGTTGTCGCTCCTCGCGATGCAGCGTCCGGTCCGGATTCTTGAGGTCGGGACGGCCATCGGCTATTCGGCCATCCGGATGGCGGAGCTGTTGCCGTCCGCTGAAATCGTCACGATCGAACGGAACGCGCGTCGCCATGAAGAGGCGTTATCGTTCATCGGTCGCTCTGACATGAAGGACCGAATCACGGTCATCCATGGCGATGCCGTCGAGTTGATCGGTTCGATTGAAGGGCCGTTCGACGCCGTCTTCATCGATGCGGCGAAAGGACAGTATCAAAAGTTTTTCGATGGGTATGGCGCTTTAGTACCGATTGGTGGTACGATTTACAGCGATAATTTATTTTTACGAGGCGACGTCTTGCTTGAAGACGTGTCGGTGCTTGACCGCCGCCGCCGCAGGCTCGTCCGTCTCGTGAAAGAGTTTACTGAGCAATTGATGGCACGGACCGATTATCATACCGCAATTTTGCCCCTTGGTGATGGCCTAGCAATCAGTCGTAAATTACGATGAGGAGGATTCAACTTTGATGCAACATAAACCCGTCATTATCGGCGTGGCCGGGGGACCGGGTCAGGAAAGACGACCGTTGCCCGCGCGCTCGTGGATGCGTTCAAAGGACAATCGGTCGTCATGATCGAGCAAGACGCGTACTATAAAGATCAATCGGAGATGACGATGGAGGAACGGTATAAGACGAACTATGACCACCCGTTCGCCTTCGACAACGATCTATTAATTGAGCATATTCAACAGCTACAAGAGCACAGAGCGATCGAGAAGCCGGTATATGATTATGCGGCCCACACGCGCTCAGACAAGACGATTTTGATCGAACCGGTCGACGTCGTCATCGTCGAAGGGATTTTGGCGCTCGAGGACGACCGTCTCCGTGACTTGATGGACATTAAAGTGTTCGTCGATACCGATGCCGACGTCCGCATCTTACGCCGGATGCAACGCGACTTGAATGAGCGGGGCCGCTCGATCGACTCGGTCGTCGCCCAGTACACGAACGTCGTCCGTCCGATGCACTTGCAGTTTTGCGAGCCGACGAAGCGTTACGCGGATATCATCGTCCCAGAAGGCGGCGAGAACTTCGTCGCCATCGATTTGCTCGTGACGAAGATTCGTTGGGTGCTCACGGAGCGCAATCGCGCCTAATAAATAAATCGTTTTCAATTTATGCCTAGCTGTAATATACTAGGAGACAATGAAGGAGTGACAGAAATGGCTGAAAAACAACATTACATGACGTTAGACGGAAAAGCGAAAATCGAGAATGAATTGAACGAACTGAAGACGGTACGCCGTAAAGAAGTCGTTGAAAATATTAAAATCGCACGTGACTTCGGCGATTTGTCGGAGAACGCTGAGTACGACGCTGCAAAAGAAGAACAAGCGATGGTCGAAGGCCGAATCGCGCAACTTGAAGAGATGCTCCGGAACGCGGTCATCATTCAAGACGATGTGGCGGACAACTCGATGGTCGCGATCGGCAAGACGGTGACGTTCTTCATCCAAGAAGACAACGAAGATGAGACGTACACAATCGTCGGTGGCGCAGAGGCCGATCCGTTCACAGGCAAAATCTCGAACGAATCGCCAATCGCGAAGGCGCTTCTTGGCCGTACGGTCGGGGATGTCGTCAACGTACAGACACCTGGCGGCGACATGGTCGTCGAAATCAAAGAAATCAAGTAACGCAAACGAGCGACATCCATTTGGACGTCGCTCTCTTTCTGAGGAGGAATGGACATGAAAATCGGGATTATCGGAGCAATGGAAGAAGAAGTGAACTTGCTTCGTAACGAATTGACAGAGCGTACGGACACGGAGATCGCGAGCTATCACTTCTATGAAGGCTACCTCGGCAACGTCGAGGTCGTCATTTTGAAGTCGGGCATCGGGAAAGTGAACGCGGCCATCGGCACGACGCTTCTCATCGACAAGTTCAAGCCGGACGTCGTCATCAACACCGGCTCAGCGGGCGGTTTCAAAAAAGGAATGAAAGTCGGCGACGTCGTCGTCTCGACAGAAGTAAGACATCACGACGTCGACGTGACGGCGTTCGGTTACGAGTACGGACAAGTACCAGGCATGCCAGCGGCGTATCCGGCTGATGCGCGACTCATGGACGTCTGTAAAGAAGTGATTGAGAACTTGCCTGACGTGAACGTGCATACCGGACTCATCGTCACAGGAGATTCGTTTATCAACGACTCGAAACGTGTCGCCGAGATTCTCGGACATTTTGACGGTGTCGCCGCCGTCGATATGGAAGCCGCGCCGATCGCCCAGACGTGCTATCAGTTCGGTGTCCCGTTCGTCGTCACGCGCTCCATCTCGGATAGTGCTGACGAGGAAGCGAATTTGTCGTTTGATGAATTTTTAGAAACGGCTTCGATTAACTCTGCGAAAATGGTCATGGCCGTGACGAAACGACTCGGTCAAGGTGAATAATTGAGAGGGATGCGTTGACATCCCTTTTTTATTCCCTTATATTAGTACCAGATACTAAGAATAGGGGTCATCATTATGAACATTGGAATCATCGGCATCGGTTCGTTCCTTCCGACAAACCGTGTCACGAACGTCGATTTGGAAAAACGAATGGATACGAGCGACGAATGGATTCGGACCCGGACGGGGATTGAAGCGAGACACTTGGCCGATTCGGATTTGACGGTAGCCGACATGGCCACCCACGCAGCGGAACGTGCACTTAAGAGCGCGGGCGTCTCCATCGAAGATATCGACGCCATCGTCTGTGCGACCGCGACAGCACCGTCATTCCCAGCGACCGCGTGTCTCGTCCAAGCGAACCTTGGCGCCAAGCGTGCCGTCGCCTTCGACGTCAGCGCGGCTTGTAGCGGCTTCATCTTCGCGATGGATACGGCGAAAGGCTTGATGGCGTCGAAAGGCTTTAAAAAGACGCTCGTCATTGGCGCCGAGAAGATGGGCAATCTCATCGATTGGGACGATCGATCGACGGCCGTCTTGTTCGGAGACGGTGCCGGTGCCGTCGTCTTAGGCGAGGACGAGGTCGCCTCGGTCGACTCCATCATTCTCGGCAGCGACGGGACGGGTGGGAAGTATTTATATGAGAACGACGAAGGCAAAATTGTTATGAACGGTCGCGAAGTGTTCAAGTTCGCCGTCCGTAAAATGCCAGACATCGTCGTCGAGGCGCTCGAACAGGCCGGCAAGACGATTCAAGATATGGACGTGCTCGTCCCGCACCAAGCGAACCGCCGTATCATCGAGGCGGCGATCGAGCGGTTAGGGCTAGCTGAAGAGAAAGTCGTCGTCACAATTCAAGACCATGCGAACACGTCGGCCGCCTCAATCCCGCTCGCACTTGCCGAAGCGGTAAAGAGTGGAAAGGTTCAGGCCGGTCAGACGGTCGTCATCGCCGGCTTCGGTGCCGGGCTCACTTGGGGAGCGAGCTGTTTAACTTGGAATAACGCTAACATCACGGAGGAGATTAGGACATGAAACGAGTAGTCATTACAGGGTTAGGTG
The DNA here is from genome assembly GCF_000696055.1 of Exiguobacterium sp. AB2. Taxonomy (NCBI): domain Bacteria; kingdom Bacillati; phylum Bacillota; class Bacilli; order Caryophanales; genus Exiguobacterium; species Exiguobacterium sp. AB2. The sequence continues at coordinate 38,268 of NZ_JNAA01000109.1, read as the reverse complement.
TTGTATCACCGCTAGGCAACGACGTCAACGAGATGTGGGGACGGTTATTGAACGGGGACAACGCCGTCGACACGTTGACAAAGATCGATATCGACCAATATCCGGCAAAAGTCGGGGCCGAGGTCAAGTCGTGGGACATCAGCCATTTGGTGGAGCCAAAAGAGATCCGCAAGATGGACTCGTTCATCCAATACTCGATTTTAGCAGCAGACGCCGCCCATAAAGACAGCGGCCTCGACGTAGCGGCCATCCCGAATCAAGTCGGGACGTGGATTGGGAGCGGCATTGGCGGGGTCGAGACGATTGACAAACAGTCGACGGTCCTTCACGAACGTGGACCGCGCCGCATCAGCCCGTTCTTCATCCCGATGATGATTCCGAACATGGCGAGCGGCCAAGTGTCGATTTATCTCGGGGCGAAAGGGCCGAGCAACTGTTCGGTCACAGCATGTGCGTCGGGGACGAACTCGATTGGGGAAGCGTTCCGCGTCATTCAGCGCGGCGACGCGCTCGCGATGTTCGCCGGCGGTGCGGAAGCACCGATCACGCCACTCTCGTTCGCGGGATTCTGTGCGAACAAGGCGCTGTCGACGAACCCGGACCCTGAGACGGCATGTCGTCCGTTCGATGAGAACCGAGACGGCTTCATCATGGGCGAGGGTGCCGGCGTGCTCGTTCTCGAGGAATACGAGCATGCGAAAGCGCGTGGCGCGAAGATTTATGCGGAAGTCGTCGGTTACGGCATGAGCTCGGACGCGTACCACATCACGGCACCGTCACCAGAAGCCGAAGGCGGTTCGAAAGCGATGAGTGAGGCGCTTCGTGACGCGGGCATTCGCCCGGAGGACGTTCAATATATCAACGCCCACGGAACGAGCACACCGCTCAACGATATGCTCGAGACGAAAGCGATTCGGAACGTGTTCGGGGAACACGCCGACAACCTCGCGGTCAACTCGTCGAAATCGATGATCGGGCATTTGCTCGGGGCAGCAGGCGGGGTCGAGGCTGTCATCACGGCGCTGTCGATTCATGAAGGCAAGATTCATCCGACGATCAACTGTGCGTCACCTGCACCAGACTGTGACCTCGACTACGTTCGAGACGGAAATCGGGAACTTGACATCCAGTATGCACTTAGCAACTCACTTGGCTTCGGGGGCCATAACGCGACGCTCGCGTTCGCGAAAGTGACAGACTAATAGTAGAAATTCGTTACAGAAACGGGTAGGGTATAAGGGTTGGACTAACAGAGAGGAGAATGCGTGATGAAACGATTTTTCATCGGTGCCGCCTTGTTAGTTTCAGTCCTTATCCTTTTTTTCTTTCTTTGGAACGGACAACGAGACGCGGCGAAAGAACTAGCACCACCTGAAGAGCAAGTCGTGACGATTCACGGGGAGACGCTCCCGGAGCAACCGAACGTATTGCTCGCCATCGACCCGAGTTCGCAGACGATTTTATCGCATTTATATGAAGGCTTATATCGTTTCGGGAAAGACGGGACGATCGAGCCGGGGCTCGTGGAGACGATGACGCGCACGGACGACGGGACGACGTATACGTTCACGTTAAAAGACAGTCAGACGTCAAGCGGAGAAGCCGTCACGGCGGAAACGTTCGTCAATCATTTCCGGACGCTCGCTGACGATGACACGAATTCGCCGTTCAGTTTCTTCTTAGAAGATGTCGTGAACGGGAAAGCGGTCAGCCTCGGCACGGCAGAGCCGGAGACGCTCGGCGTGACGGCGATCGATGATTCGACACTTGAAGTGACCCTCGAGCGACCGATGGAAGGGTTCGAGGAAATACTCGCCATGCCGGCCTTCTTGCCACAGCCGGCGATTGGTGAATGGACTGCGCTTGACGGCAATGGCCCGTTCCATATCGAGGCGATGGACGCGGCACAAGTGACGCTCGTGAAAAATGAGAACTATCACGCGGCAGAGGACGTCACGATCGAACGCGTCGTCGTCCGAACGGAAACGGCGCTCGCGACTGAAACGAACGGGATGCATCCTGTCCCGTATGGAACCGATGAGGCCGATCTCGAGTCATGGGAAGGGAAACTCGTCGACATCCCGCGTAGCGGCATCTTCTATTTGAAGCCAAACGTCGAAGAGTATCCGTTCGACGATGTGGAATTTAGACGGAGCCTTGCTCTCGCCGTCGATCGGGAGGCGATTTCACCGAAACTCGCCCGGGCCGAACGAACGACTGAACGCTTGCTCGTCATCGATGAGACGGAAGCGAACACGACCGTTGATGGAGAAGCGGCCGAGACGTTCGAGTCCGTGAAGGAACGGTTGCAGCAAGAAACGATTGAGATTGAGCTTCTCAGTTTCGTCGATGATGAAGCAAGACAAATTGCCCAGTCCATCAAACAAAATCTTGAGCAACTCGATGAGCTCACCGTCAACATCGTCGAACTTCCGCTCGGCGAGAAAGTTAGTAAAGAAGTCGCAGGGGACTATGCGCTGTCGCTCTCTGGGTGGCAGCCGGATTATCCCGCTCTCAGCGCTTACTTGACTCAGTTCGAGACGGACAACGTGTTAAATTCGAGCGGCTATGCAGACGACACGTTCGACCGACTGATGACAGAAGCGCAGGCGACCGAGTCGAAACAAGCACGCGACGAAGCGTATCGTCAAGCCGAACGACACTTGCTTGAACAAGCCGTCGTTATTCCAATCTATCAAGCTGGAAGAACGTATGCCGTCGATGACCAATATGAGGAAATCGGTTTTCCAGTCATCGGTCCTTCGTACGTCCTACATTTTTCGAAAGTATATAAAAAATGAGCCGAAAGCCCGCTATTCTAGGCGGGCTTTTCGACTATGGTAAAAATTTTTTAGAAAAATCAAAATAAACACTTTGCAAAATTATCAGAATATTGTATTATTGCTTCAACGGGATTTTGGTAGCAAATTTTGTAAAGTGAAAAATGACTGAATTTTCTACCATCGTTCATTCTGTTAAACCGATAAAAATCAGGGGGTCATCGCAATGAATAAGAAAAAAGGTTTTGCTTTAGCAACGTCAGTAACGCTCATCTCGAGTGCGTTTCTAGCAGCTTGCTCGGGTGGGGACGACACAACAACGGACACAGGTTCAAACGGATCTGGTTCAGAAGGTACGCCGGATGAAGCGCAAGTCCTCAACTTGCTCGAAGGTTCAGATATTCCTTCACTTAACCCGACGCTCGCTACTGACTCAGTATCGTTTAACGTATTGAACAACGTTATGGAAGGTCTTTACCGCATGGACGAAGAAGACAACCCAACACCAGGTATGGCTGAGTCGCACGAAGTATCAGAAGACGGCTTGACGTACACGTTCAAAATCCGTGAAGGCGCGACTTGGTCAAACGGAGAGCCTGTAACGGCGAACGACTTCGAATACGGTTGGAAAGAAGTACTCAACCCAGACAACGGGTCACAATATGCTTACGTAATGTCAGTCATCGAAGGCGCTGAAGCGTATAACACAGGCGAAGGCGAGCGTGACGCTGTCGGTGTCACAGCTGTCGACGAGCAAACACTTGAAGTTAAATTGACAACTCCGGCTGACTACTTCCTCGGCCTCACAAGCTTCGGCGTATTCATGCCTAAACTTGAGTCGTTCGACCAAGAGCAAGGCGAGAACCTCGGTACGTCTGTCGAGACAACACTCTACAACGGACCGTTCAAACTCGAAAACTGGGAGCGCGAGCAAGGCTGGAAAATGGTTAAAAACGAAGAGTACTGGGATGCAGAATCAGTCAAACTTGACGAGATCAACTTCCGCGTCGTTAAAGAAGTCCAAACGGGCGTTAACTTGTTCGAAAACGGTGACGTTGACCGCACTGGCTTGACTTCTGAGCTCGTTGCCCAGTTCCAAGACAGCGAATACTTCTCAACTGTCCTTGAACCTACACTCTTCTACCTCCAATTCAACTCGGCTGTAGAAGCGCTTGACAACCAAAACATCCGTAACGCGATCGATCGCGCATACGATAAAGCAGCAATCTCAGAGACGCTCCTCGCGAACGGATCGATTCCTGCGAACTTCCTCGTACCGAAAGACTTCGTAACAGGTCCTGACGGTAACGACTTCCGTGACATCAACGGAGACATCGGTGGTTACAACGTGGAAGAAGCACAACAACTTTGGGAAGCTGGTCTTGAAGAACTCGGTACAGACACAGTTGAGCTTGAGCTCTTGAACTTCGACTCAGAGACTGCGAAACAAATCGGTGAGTTCATTAAAGGTGAACTCGAGAAGAACCTCGAAGGTATGACTGTCACAATCAAGCAACAGCCGTTCAACAACAAACTTGAACTTGAAAGCGCTGGCGATTTCGAAATGTCATTCGCTGGTTGGGGACCTGACTACCAGGATCCAATGACGTTCGTTGACCTATTCGTCACTGACGGACCATACAACCGTGGTAAGTGGTCGAACGAAGAGTTCGATGCACTCATCGAATCTGCGAAATCAAGCACAGATGCTGAACAGCGTTGGGCTGACCTCGCGGCAGCAGAGAAAATCGTTCTTGAAGAGAGCGCAATCTCACCAGTTTACCAACGTGGATCGGCTCGCCTCACGAAGCCATACGTGAAAAACCTCGTTGAACACGCGTTCGGCGCTGACTACTCGTACAAGTGGGCTTACATCGAAGGCAAAGAATAATCAAATATTTTCAAAAGAGAGACAGGGACGCCTGCCTCTCTTTTTTTGCATGAAAAAAACCGTCACCATGATGTTGGTGACGGTTTTGGTTACTTCACTTTGGCGCGTTTACGGCTGAGACCCATCGCCTTCTCGATTTTCGCGAGGTTCTTGTTGGCGACCGCTTCTGCCTTCTCACGGCCGGCATCGAGAATCGCATCGAGCTCGGCTGAATCGACGAGCTCGTGATAGCGGGCTTGAATCGGTTCGAGCAACGAGACGACCGCCTCGGAGACGTCTTGTTTGAACGTCCCATAATTCGAGTCTTTGTAGCGTTCGACGAGTTCGTCGATCGGTGTGTTCGTCGAGAGCGAATAGATTTCGAGCAAGTTCGAGATGCCCGGCTTGTTATCGCGGTCGAAACTAATGACACCGCTCGAATCGGTCACGGCACTCTTGATTTTTTTACGGATGACGTTCGGCTCATCGAGCATCGAGATATAGCCTTTTGCGTTCGCATCGGACTTCGACATCTTCTTCACCGGATTCGTCAAGCTCATGATGCGGGCGCCTTCTTTTTGAATGAGCGGCTCCGGAATCGTGAACGTCTCATAGTAGCGTTTATTGAACCGCTCCGCCAAATCGCGCGTCAGCTCGACATGTTGCTTTTGATCATCGCCGACCGGGACGAGCTCGGTCCCGTACAGGAGGATGTCCGCTGCCATGAGTGTCGGATAGATGAACAGACCAGCCCCGACGTTATCGCCGCCTTGCGATTTGTCTTTATATTGCGTCATCCGTCCGAGTTCGCCCATGCCAGAAATACACGTCAACATCCAGCCGAGCTGGGCGTGCGCTTTCACTTCCGATTGAACGAAAATCGTCGCTTTCTCCGGGTCGAGCCCGCACGCGAGATAGAGCGCTGCGAGTTTTCGTGTGTTGTCCATCAGTTCGAGACGGTCAAGCGGGACGGTGATGGAGTGAAGATCGACGACGCAGTAAAATGCATCGTGCTCGTCTTGAAGATCGACGAACTGTTTCATTGCCCCTAAGTAGTTCCCGAGCGTCACGACGCCGGTCGGTTTAATGCCTGAAAAGATTTTTGCCATGATTGCACCTCCAAAGAATATAAAAAACCGCGGTCTCCCGCCCGAATAATCGGGACGAATAACCGCGGTGCCACCCAAATTTGCATGCTTCCATGCCACTTGAACGCGTTAACGGGCGTGAGCCGTCTCGCCATACTCAAATTTCAGGCGAACCATTCCAAAGTCCATTCAACCGAATCGCTTCCATCTACTCGCAGCAACGTAGACTCTCTGGGGGAAGGGGGCTCGATTTACTTGTCTTCTTCATCATGTTTTTCTAGTTGCTGTCTTCAGTTTAGCATAAGGTTGAAAAGACGGGAAGGTCAAACGAACGATAGGACATACGACAAGATGACGGCGGCGATCCCGACCAAGATCCAACGTCGGGCGCTCTGTTTCCGCTCGGTCCGTTCTTCTGGTGTCACTTCCTCGTCTTCCTCATAGTCAGGGTCGATTTCTTTCAGTTTGGCCCGACGATTTCGTTTGAACCCGTACATGAACCCGTCGAATAAACCGGATGCCCCCATCTCAGAGAACATGCCAATCGCGAAGACGATCATCCCACCGACGAACAGCCCGCCACTGATGTGGAACAAAAACGTCTCCGGTCGATAATACGATGCGTACGACCAAATCGTATAGCCAATTGTGACAATTCCCAAAACGATTAATATCGCTCTAAACTTTTTCAATGTGTCAAACTCCTTTCAACGTGAAGCGTCGAACACGACTTCACCCTACATGGCTCTATGATACCTGTTGATGTGACGTTATGGCGAGAGTGAAGTTCAGAAAAATATTATGGTTCATCAATTAGTTGACAGTTAGATTAATTTTTTTTACAATAGCCCTAACGTTCTTTCGTCGGATACTTTATGAAATATTCAGAAAATTAAAGAAAAAGTAAGATGTTGCATCCGGCGATACGCTAACTACATAGATTCTGAAAGGGGACAATTACGATGAAGAAAAAATCGATTTTGCTCATGATGACGCTCATCTTGGCACTCGGTTCAGTACTCGCCGCCTGCTCGACTGGCGGAGACTCTGACGGCGGTTCGTCTTCGAACGGAGAAAAAGTACTTCGTTTGACGGATACGTCTGACATCACGACGGCCGACCCGGCCTTGGCAACGGATGCGGTCGCATTCAACTTGATCGCCAACACGATGGAGGGCCTCTACCGCTTAGACAAAGACGGTCAAGCCGTACCAGCGATGGCAGCAGGCGAGCCGGAATTGAATGAAGACGAGACAGTTTACACGTTCACGCTCCGCGATGCGGAGTGGTCAAACGGTGAGCCGGTCACAGCGAACGACTTCGTTTACGCATGGCAGCGCGCCGTCGACCCGGAGACAGGGTCACAGTACGCCTACATCATGAACACGATTAAAAATGCAGAGGCGATTAACGCGGGCGACCTTCCAAAAGAAGATCTCGGTGTGCAAGCAATCGATGAGAAGACGCTTGAAGTCACACTTGAGCGTCCAGACCCATCGTTCATCTCGCTCACGTCGTTCGGTACGTTCACGCCGATCAACGAAGCGTTCGCGACTGAACAAGGTGAAAACTTCGCGACGAACGTCGACAACCTCCTTTACAACGGTCCGTTCACATGGTCTGAATGGAACCGTGAACAAGGTTACGTTTTAACGAAAAACGATACGTATTGGGATAACGCCAACGTCGCGCTCGACAAGGTCGACGTCCGTGTCGTCAAAGAGACATCGACGGTCGTCAACTTGTACGAAGCAGGGGAAGTCGATTACGCTGGCCTCGCTTCTGAACAAGTCGCGGCTTTCCAAGACAGTGAAGACTTCAACACGGGACTCCGTTCGGCAGTCGGCTACTTCAAGTTCAACCACGAGGACGAAGTATTCGCTGATGTGAACGCCCGTAAAGCGGTCGCGCGTGCTGTTGATCCGGCCGGTATCATCGACCAGCTCTTGAACAACGGTTCGATTGCCACGACGTCGTTCATCCCGAAAGACTTCATCAAATATGAAGACGGCACGGATTACACGGAAGGACTTCAATACTTCGAAACGAATACAGACGAAGCGGCATCACTTTGGGAAGAAGCGACTGGCGGCGAAGAGATGACGATTGAACTGCTTTCATTCGACTCAGAAGTTTCAAAACAGATCTCGGAGTACATGAAAGACCAAATCGAGACGAACTTGCCAGGCGTGACGGTCACGATCGCGCAACAGCCTTTCAACAACAAGTTGGAGCGCGAAGCGAGCGGGGACTACCAGATGTCATTCGCCCTTTGGGGACCTGACTACCAAGATCCGCTTACAAACCTCGGCATCTTCACGTCGAACAACGGTCAAAACGACATCAACTACAGTTCAGCCGATTACGACCGTCTCATCGACGAAGCATCAGCTGAAACGTCAATCGATGCACGTTACGACAAGTTCAAAGAAGCAGAACAACTCTTGATCGAGCAAGACCAAGCGATTATGCCGATTTATCAAGCCGGCGTCGCGTACTTGATTCGTCCAAACGTTGAAAACTTCAACCGTCAACTATTCGGTGCTGATTACCAGTACAAATACGTCGACATCAATTAAAGAACGTGGGGGCATGCAAACGCATGTCCCCCGTTTTCTAAAAAAATCGGAATTGAGAGAAAACACTATTCAAATGTTTTGTTGGTAAAGTATAATGTAGTAACAGTGAAAATTCAGAATACTTCACAAAGTTTGATATTTTGGGTTTTCATATGCTGTACTAAGAGCCTTGAGATGACGTTTGACCTATTCTTTCAGAAAATTCCTTTCATTTTGTGAATTCAAGAATAGGGAAATATGTCATAGTGATGCTGTTGGTGCAAGCATAGACATATATTTAGAAAAACAGGGGGTTTTTATTTATGGGACGTTATCTTTTGCAGCGGCTGACTTACGGCCTCATCACGTTCTTCTTGATTGCGACGTTCACATTTTTCCTGATGGACCTGTTACCAGGGTCACCGTATCAAAACCAGGAAAAGCTGACGGAAACGCAAATCCAAATCTTAAACGAGCGTTACGGACTTAACGATCCGCTTCCAGTTCGTTATGCGACGTACATGGGGAACCTTGTACAAGGTGACCTCGGCGTGTCGTTCCGTACGGCCAACCGGCCAGTGACGGAATTAATTTTGGAGCGAATCGGTCCATCGGCCCAGTTAGGTGCTCAAGCATTGATACTCGGTACGTTCGTAGGACTATTGCTCGGGATCGTGGCGGCCATTCGTCACAACACGGTCATTGACTATGGTTCAATGTTCGTATCTGTTATCGGGATTTCCGTCCCGTCGTTCGTCTTTGCAGCCCTCCTTCAGTACTATGTGGGCGTAAAGTGGGGCATCTTGCCAGTCGCCTTCTGGGACTCACCGGCCCATACCATCTTACCGACCATTTCGTTGTCACTCGGTGTGACGGCATCGATTGCCCGTTTCGTCCGGACCGAGATGTTAGAAGTCACCGGACAAGACTATGTCACCCTCGCTAAAGCGAAAGGGCTGACAGGGAATGCGATCGTATGGAAACACATGGTTCGAAACGCGATCATCCCGGCCATCACAATTCTTGGACCGATGACAGCTGCCTTGTTGACAGGGACGTTCGTTATCGAGAAAATTTTTGCCGTGCCAGGGCTTGGTGAATTGTTCGTTACGTCGATTACGTTGAATGACTATTCGGTCATCATGGGAACGACTTTGTTCTTCTCGGCGCTGTTCATCTTGATCATTCTACTCGTCGATTTGCTCTACGGAGTCGTTGACCCACGTATTCGTCTTGGGGGGGATAACTGATGATTGAAAATAAAAAGAATTACGAGCAGTTCGACCAAGACATGTTCCAACCTGTCGAGATGAACGAACAGCTCGCTGAACGTATTGCAGGAAAAAGTTTAAACTTTTGGCAAGATGCATGGATGCGCTTAAAGAAAAACAAGGCGGCCATCATCTCGCTATCGGTTATTTTAATTCTCGTCGCTCTCGCGCTCTTTGGACCGATGCTTTCAGGACGCGACGCGTATACGCAAAACATCTCGCAAGCGAAACTTCCGCCAAAAGTCACAGGACTTGAATGGGCCGGATTTGACGGGATGGCCAACCTCGGTGGCCGTGACATCGACTTTTACGAACAAAAGAACGTCGAAGAGAACTACTGGTTCGGTACCGACTACCTCGGCCGTGATCTTTGGTCACGGATTTGGGAAGGGACACGGATCTCGCTCTTCATCGGTCTCGTCGCCGCCATCATCGATACAGTGATTGGTGTGGCGTACGGTGGTATTTCGGCTTACTTCGGTGGCCGCGTCGATAACATCATGCAACGGTTCGTTGAGATTTTGACAGGTGTACCAAACTTGATTTTGATTATCTTGTTCATCTTGATCTTTGACCCAGGGGTCTTCACCATCATCTTGGCGATGACGATCACCGGTTGGATTGGGATGAGTCGACTCGTCCGCGGTCAAATTTTGAAACTGAAAAACCAAGAGTTCGTATTGGCAGCCCGTACGCTCGGCGCTTCAAGCAACCGTTTGATCTTCAAACACTTGATCCCGAACACACTCGGTGCCATCATCATCACACTCATGTTCACGATTCCATCTGCCATCTTCTTCGAGGCATTCCTCAGCTTCATCGGGATCGGACTTCAACCGCCACAAGCGTCACTCGGTACGTTGATCAATGACGGATACAAAGAGTTGCGGACGTTCCCGTACCTCCTCGTCATCCCATCGACGATCATCGTCTTGCTCATGGTCAGCTTCAACTTGCTCGCCGACGGCTTGCGTGATGCGTTCGACCCGAAAATGCGTAAATAATTTAGAAAGAGGGGGACTCGTGCATGGAAACGATTTTATCTGTCCGAGACTTAGCGGTCTCGTTCCATACGTATGCTGGAACGGTTCAAGCCGTTCGCAATGTATCGTTTGATTTGAAAAAAGGCGAGACGCTCGCAATCGTTGGAGAGTCGGGTTCTGGTAAATCCGTCACATCAAAAGCGATCATGCGTCTCATCCCGAACCCGCCAGGTGAAATCACAAACGGAGAGATTTTGTTTGATGGAAAAGACTTGGCGAAACTTTCGGAAAAAGAAATGCTTAAAATTCGTGGTCGCGACATCGCGATGATCTTCCAAGATCCGATGACGTCGCTCAACCCAACGATGACAATTTATAAACAAATCGCTGAAGGTTTGAAGCAACACCAAGGACTCAGAGGAGAAGATGCGAAGAAGCGTGCGCTCGAATTGCTCACACTCGTCGGCATCCCGAACCCTGAAGCTCGTCTCAAACAGTATCCGCACCAATTATCTGGTGGGATGCGTCAGCGGATCGTCATCGCGATCGCGCTAGCCTGTAACCCGAAGGTGTTGATCGCCGATGAGCCGACGACGGCACTTGACGTGACGATTCAAGCACAAATCCTTGAGTTGTTGAAAGATATTCAACAAAAGACCGGCACAGCCATTATCTTCATCACGCACGACCTCGGTGTCGTCGCGAACATGGCTGACCGTGTTGCCGTCATGTACGCTGGGAAAATCGTGGAAAAAGGGACGGTCGATGAGATTTTCTACGAGCCACGCCACCCGTATGCATGGGGACTGCTCGGCTCGATGCCGCGTCCGACGGATGACCCGAACCAGGCGCTCCCGGCTATCCCGGGTACACCGCCGAACTTGTTGAACCCGCCGAAAGGCGATGCGTTCGCGCCGCGTAACCCTTACGCGATGAAGATTGATTTTGAGAAAGAGCCACCGATGTTCCAAATTAGCGACACGCACTACGCAGCAACCTGGTTGTTGCACCCGCAAGCGCCGCAAGTCACGCCGCCATCGGCAATCATCGATCTCGCGCTCAAATATCGTCCGGATAGCGCGTTCGCGAAATCGATTGGGAAAGGTGGTGCTGAATGATGGAACGTGAAAAATTATTAGAAGTACGGGACTTAAAGCAGCACTTTAAAATCGGACGAGGCCGCGTCGTCAAAGCGGTCGACGGCATCTCGTTTGATATTTATAAAGGTGAGGTACTCGGTCTCGTAGGTGAGTCTGGTTGTGGGAAGTCGACGACTGGACGTACGATTATCGGTCTTTACGATGCGACAGACGGAGACGTCATCTTCAAAGGCGAGAACGTCCACGACAAGAAATCAAAAGCGGAAAAGTTGAAATTCAACCGAGCGATGCAGATGATCTTCCAAGATCCATACGCCTCGCTCAACCCGCGGATGACGGTCGCGGACATCATCGCCGAAGGGATTGACATCCACGGCCTCGCGAAGACGAAAGAAGACCGGATGAACCGCGTCTACGACCTTCTCGAGACGGTCGGTCTCACAAAAGAACACGCGAGCCGTTACCCGCACGAATTCTCTGGCGGACAACGCCAGCGGATTGGGATTGCCCGCGCGCTCGCCGTTGAGCCAGACTTCATCATCGCCGATGAGCCGATCTCGGCACTCGACGTATCGATTCAAGCTCAGGTCGTCAACTTGATGAAAGAATTGCAACGTGACCGCGATCTCACGTACTTGTTCATCGCTCACGACTTGTCGATGGTCAAGTACATCTCGGACCGCATCGGCGTTATGTATCAAGGTCATATCGTCGAGCTCGCGCCGGCAGATCGACTTTATGAAAACCCGATTCACGCGTATACGAAGTCACTCCTCTCTGCGATCCCGCTTCCGGACCCAGAGCACGAGCGGACACGTAAGCGGATCATTTACGAGTCGAAGTCACTCGGTGCCGTCGGACGTTCGGATGAAGATTCAAGCATCCCACCGCTCCGCGAAGTCGAGCCTGGACATTTCGTCTCGTTGACGGATGCAGAATACGAAGCGTATAAAGCGCAACTCGTATAATCGATTCACCCTGAACTTTACGGTTCAGGGTGTTTTTTGCGCAAAAAAAACACCGCCGGAACGTTCCGGGGTGTCAGGCGTTTGAGATGCGCGGTAAGTTCGAGAGCCGGTCGACGACTGAATCGATGGCGCGGACGCGGCTGAGCGCATCTTCGATTTCCATCGTCTCATAGTGATGCAATCCGCCTGGCTGTTCGACGAACGTATCGGCGTCATGCACGAGCTGCTGAAGCGGCGTACGCTGAATGCGGCTCGGTGGTAAATACGAATCGGTGTGAAGTAAAATCATGACCGAGATTTCTTTGGCTCGGGCAGGGTTCTCGCCGAGTCGAATCAACAGCTTATGGGCGCGTTCCGCCCCTTTAATGGCATGGATGTCGTTTTGACGATACAAATCATAATTCCACTTGCCTTCTGTATACCACTCGTAGTGACCGATATCGTGAAGTAGGGCGGCCTTCGTCGCCAAATCCGTGTCAAGCCCTCGTCGCGTCGCCAATTCGAGAGCGCGCTCACAGACGTCGACCGCGTGTTTTAAGCCTGATCGCGTCAAATATTTTTGGGTTACGGGGTGTTGCATAATCGTTTCTAACGTGATTCTCATGATCGCTCTCCTCCTTGGTGATTTCAAAGGTTATTTCTATTAACTATACGGGAATTGAAAAGGAAAAGCAAATTTGTAACGTGTGAAATATAAATTTAATTGGAGAATGTGCAACATTATTCATATAGATATGCTATAATTTAAGTGTAGATTTAGTGCGATTTCAAGATTTTTAGATTCGGTGATGGTCGGTTTTTCCTTATGGCGATGGGGGTGAGAGACCATGAAAGAGCGTGACAAAGTGTTGCAACAAAAGAAAAAGTTATTGAAAGAAGTATTGAAGAAAAAATTGAAAGACTTGCAAGTGAAGCCTGGCAAAGAAACGGTGTCACAACCGGTTTCTCGGATACCGGCTTCCTAGAACGTCGATCAAGGTCGCATCTTTCTCACAGATGCGTCCTCTTTTCTTACCTCAATGAGAAAGAATATCATTGATGTTTGAATAAATAAGAATTATTATAATTAAGTGAACGCATTTTTGGGTATACAGATAGAGTCACTTGAAAAAGATGAACGAACATTTGATCAGGGAGGAACGAACATGGTCACACTTTATACGTCTCCGAGCTGCACATCGTGCCGTAAAGCGCGAGCTTGGCTCGAAGAACATGATATCCCCTTCACGGAACGGAATATATTTTCAGAGCCGCTCTCACTTAACGAGATTAAACAAATTTTACGTATGACAGAAGACGGGACCGATGAAATCATTTCGACCCGCTCAAAAGTTTTCTCTAAAATTGACGTATCGGTCGACGCGCTCTCACTCCAACAACTTTACGATTTGATTCAAGAGTATCCAGGGCTGTTACGCCGTCCGATTTTGATTGATGAAAAACGTTTACAAGTCGGGTACAACGAAGATGAGATTCGTCGCTTCTTGCCGCGCAAGGTCCGGACGTTCCAACTTCAAGAAGCCCAACGGCTTGTCAACGAATGAGGAAGCATACTGTCTAAGCAGTGTGCTTTTTATTATCCCGTTTTTCCGATAAAATAGTGGTAACAACCCCATCATCATAAGATTGACACATTGAAAAGAGGGTACTATTATTACAAGACAATTTCCCCTCTCCTCCTTGACGTACGAAGTAGGAGTGAGGTGAGAAGGGAGTGGACAATCGTGAAAATTGAGCGCATCAATGACAACACCGTCAAATTTTTCATCACCTATGTCGATATCGAGAAACGCGGTTTCGCCCGGGATGAAATCTGGTACAACCGTGAACGTGGTGAGCAGCTGTTCTGGCAAATGATGGACGAGGCGCACGAACGGGAAGATATCTCGTTTGATGGTCCACTATGGATACAAGTACAAGCTTTTGAGAAAGGTCTCGAAGTGACCGTCACGATTGCGAAGAATGTGATTGATGCCGAAGATGATTCGGAACTCGGTTCGCTCCTTCGCTCGGCCATTGACGAAGCCCGGGATCAACAATCTGTCCTCGACCAATTGAGTGAACTCGATGAACTTGACGCTGAGACGGAGGCGTGGGCTCCACTCGCGATGGAAACGAATGATTTCGAATCGATGATTGCCCTCAGTAAACGAGTCGGCGATACGCTTCATAACGTAACGTTGAAACTTTTCCATTACGATAACCGCTATTACTTGTGGATCGATTTCCCGGATGAAATGGAACCAGAAGAAGAAGAGAATGCCTTGAGTCTACTCGCGGAGTACTTGTCGTTCAGTACGCAAACACTCGCGATGCTAGAAGAGTACGGCAAACTTATCCTCGATGGCGACGTCTTCGGAAAAATACGCCACTACTTTTAAACTGAAATCGCCTGTTCTTGCGGACAGGCGATTTTTTTAGCATACATATTAGATGAGGTGACGAGATGCTCAAACGAATACAGTTGATGTTAGCAGACAGCGCTTGGTTCATCCCGTTCTTGTACGGGGTCGGCGGCGTCGTGTTGACGTTTTTGACGCAATATTTTGGAGGGTTCTTCCGTGAGATTTTGCCGGAAGTGCTATATTTGGAGAAAGATTCAGCGGCGACCGTATTGTCCTCATCCTTCACGAGCCTGATGACGATGATGACGTTCAGTTTCTCGACGATTCTCGTCGTCCTCACGACGTATTCGTCACAGTTCTCGCCACGGACGGTGAACAACTTCTTAACGAACGCTGCGGCGAAACATACGCTAGGCTTATTCATCCTGACGACCGTGTACGGCATCACGAACTTGTTTTTGATTCGGACGGCAGATGATGACGCTGTGCTCGCCTCAGGTGTGAGCGTCCTCCTCGTCGTCGGGTCGATTTGGGCGTTCGTCAAATTTATTCAAACGATTAGCGTCTCCATTCAAGCCGAACGCCTCTTGTCGGCGCTACACCGGGAAGCGCTCTCCGTCATCAAAAGTCAACAAGACGCGCTCGAAAAAGACGAAGTCCAAATCGTGCCGAAGCGCCCGGTCCATCCGTTCGAAGGGCATGCGGTGTATGCACCGCGTACCGGCTATGTCCAACTGTTCGCAAGCGAGAAACAAGAGTCGGATTCCTGTCATTTTGAATCGGTCGTGGCCGTCGGAGACTTCGTCGCCAAAGGGGACTTACTCGGTTATTGGAGTGAGGAGGTCGACGCGGACATCGAACCGTTTCAAATCGGGGAAGTGCGGTCGTCGATTCAAGACCCGGCCTTCGCGATCGAGAAGCTGAGCGAGATTGCGCTAAAAGGAATTTCCCCGGGAATCAACGACCCGAACACGGCCATCCATTACATCGGCGACATCTTACGGGAACTGAGTCGGATGCCTGGAGGCGACTTTCTGTTCTCGAAGCGCTCATCGGATTGGCACGTCAAACGGAAAAGCCTTGAGACGACAATGTTCGAGGCGTTCGCCCCGATTAAAACGTATGCAAGCCATGATATATTCGTCATCGGCTCGGTATTTGAAGCAATCCGGATCGCCCGGCTCGAGGCGCATCCGTCCTCGTTCGAGGCATACGAGGGCATCCTAGGCTACTTTGAGGACGTCATTGGTTGGGACGACTTGCAAGAACGAGAACGCGCCTTTTTAGAGAACAAATTGATGCAGGCGAAAAAGGTAAAGACAGCATAAAAGCGACCCGTGTGGTCGCTTTTCCAATTAAGATAGGCTATAGCCGCCGTCAATCGTGATCGCTTGGCCGTTCACGTAGCTCGACAAGTCAGACAATAAGAACGTGACGACCGGCGCGACTTCCTCGGGCTTGGCTGCGTTCCCCCGGAAATGATGCGACATCGCCTCGTGGAACTTCGCCTCGCCGCCATATAGCTTATGGCTGAGCGGTGTGTCGACGGGGCCGAAGCAGACGGCATTGAAGCGGACTTTTCCTTTCATGCGATGGGCGAACGTCTTCGTCAAGGCGATGAGTGCCGCTTTCGATGCGGCGTATGGCCCGAGCATCGGCGGAAATTTGACGTGCCCGACGATTGCCGCGTTATTGACGACGCTCGCCCCGTTCGTTAGCAACGGAACAGCCAGTTGGATGAGCCGGTTCGCCGCGAGCAGATTCAACTCGAACACGTCGTCGAACGCTGACGAGGGCAGACGTTCCGGTGTCCCCGGCCGTCCGAACGTGGCGGCATTATTGAATAGTCCGTCTAACGTGACGTCCATCGCTTTCAGTCGGTCCATCACCGCCTCGAGCTCGTCGTCTTTTGAAAGGTCGCACTTTATGAACGTGATGCGCGGCGAGGCGGCCTCGATGTCCGCACCGCGTCCCTCGTCTCGTCCGATGCCGTAAACGTCGTGCCCTTCCTCAGCTAACCGTAGCGTGACGGCCCGACCGATGCCGCTCGTTGCCCCTGTGATGAGAAATGTACCCATAATTGATTCGCTCCCCTCTAAAAGATGTCGTTACGTTGTATAATTAATGATAATACATGACAGAAACGGGGTCAGGTTATAATATGTTGCGACGCTTACAAGTTCTTTTATCCCTCATTTTGCTCGCAGGGCTCATTGCCGTATTATCGTATTACTGGAGCTCACAAGTCATCGGCCTATTCTCGATTCTCGTCTTCTTGACGACGTTCAGCATCTTGCTCGTCATTTTGCTCGAAAACCGAAATCCGCAACGGACGCTCATCTGGGCAATCGTGATGATCGGGTTTCCCGTCGTCGGCTTGTTCGCTTATTTCGTCTTCGGCCAAAACTATCGCCGCAAGCGCATGTTCAAAGAGAAGGCGATGCTCGATGAAGAGACGTACCTCGCTTACCGGCAAAAGGCGATGACGCACTCGCCATCGCTCATGTTCCCGCATGACGACTATGAGAAGCTCATGCATTTGACGTCATCTTTAAACCAATTGCCGGTTTCGTCGAATACGTATACGCAAATCTTGACGAACGGGCAAGAGAAGTTCTCGAAGCTGTTGCCGGCGTTGCGTGGGGCGACACGGCATATCCATCTGGAGTATTATATTTTCCGGGAAGATCGTATTTCTCGGGAAATCCAACGCATCTTGATGGATAAGGCGCGCGCCGGGGTCGAGGTGCGGTTCTTATATGACGCCGTCGGCTCGATTCATACGAGCGGGGCCTTCTTTGATGAGTTGCGTCAGGCCGGCGTTCAGGTCAAAGCGTTCTTCCCCGTCGTCTTGCCGCTCGTCTCGAGCAAGACGAATTACCGGAACCACCGAAAGATTGTCGTCATCGATGGCACAGAAGCGTTCACAGGCGGTCTGAACGTCGGCGACGAATATCTGGGGGAGCATACGAAGTTCGGCTTTTGGCGGGACACCCACCTATACGTCAGGGGGGAAGGGGTGTCGGAGCTTCAGCTCATCTTTCTCCAAGACTGGTATTACATGACGGGTGAGCGACTGTTCACACCGTTTTATCTCGAGCCGCTCGAGACGGTCCGGAGCGCGAGCGGGGGGGTTCAAATCGTGGCGAGCGGACCGGATGAGCCATATGAGACGATGAAGTCGATCTACTTCGCGTTGATTAACGCGGCGAAGAAGTCGGTTTATATCTCATCCCCGTACCTCATCCCGGACGAGGATATCATGAGCGCGCTCAAGACGGCCTCGCTATCAGGGGTCGATGTCCGAATCGTCTTGCCGAGTTATCCTGACCATAAGATCGTCTTTTACGCGAGCCGCTCCTATTACGAGGAGTTGCTCAGCGCCGGCGTCAAAATTTATTTATACGAGGAAGGGTTCATGCATTCGAAAGTCATCGTCGTCGATGACGGGCTCGCGACGATTGGGACGGCGAACATGGACTTCCGCAGCTTCCATTTGAACTTCGAAGTGAACGCGCTCCTCTACAACACGAACTCGGTGCATCAACTGAAACAAGACTTATACAAAGACTTTGAAGGCTCACACGAATTGGATTTGGCCGTGTTCTCGGAACGTCCATTTCTCATCAAGTTAGTCGAGTCGTCGGCTCGAATGTTCTCACCACTATTATGAGGGGGAAACGTCATGCGATTTGCGATCGGTCGGACAGGGGACTATGTCGATACCCGTTCATTGAACCGGAAGCAACTTGAGACGTTTGCCCCTTTTTCGTGCCCGGATTGCCAAGGCCCGGTCCTGTTGAAGCAAGGAACAAAGCGACGGTTGCACTTCGCTCACCGGCATGCGTGCGGGCGAGGGGAGTCGACGGGGCATCAACGGGACAAATGGGACGTCCGGCAATGGTTGCAACGGCGCGGCTATCACGTCGACCAAGAAGTTTTGCTCGACGGACGTCGGGCCGACCTCGTCGCGTCAAAGGGTGGGTCGTCGATCGTCATCGAGATTCAAGCCTCACCGCTCGATGTGGAGACTTACCACGAACGGACCGCCCACTATGAGGCGCTAGGCCATCCGGTCGTCTGGTTGTCGAGCGGAGTCCGTCCTGACCCAATCCCTCGATTTACCCCGTGGATGCGTGCCGAGCTGGCGAGATGTCACGCCTTGTTCATTCCTGTCGATGGTTCGCTTTATCGCTTTGTCGGTTTTCCGACTTCACTCCGATATGGACAAGGCCGTTGGGTGAAAGTCGACGATTTGACAGTGTCACCGTTTGAACCGTTCTTTCGCTTCGACGCCCACGCGTGGGGCCAGCTCGTGCGCCGTCGTCGCATGACCCCGCCTTATCCGACGAAAGACTATCGCCGTCTCATATTGAATCGCTTGTACCCGCTCGGCGTGTTGCCGTCGCTGTTGCCGACGATGTGCTATTTGCCGATGCCAGTGTTTTGGGGCGTACACATCCATCCGCTCGACTTTCAAGTCGTGCTTTACTTGAATCGCCGGATGCATCCGGCAGATTCAATCTCGTGGAGTGTCGTGAAGACGTGTCGCCAGTTCGGGGTGACCCCGACGAGCGACTTTGTCCAAGCTTTTGAAGTACAATGGAAACAGCTCTTGAACGTATTTGACGTGCCATGCGAGGTGCGGCTCTGGACGGTCCCAAAGACGCTCGAGGACGCCCTTCAGTATGACCGTCGAATGTTTCAAGGGTTTCAGCGATTCATGGCGAAATCGTATATAACCTAAGAAAAGGAAGTGGACATATGTCAGACGTACTTACACGACAACAAGTTCCGGTCGAGGAGACATGGAGCCTAGAGTCAATCTACGCCGATGACCAAGCCTGGGAAGCCGATTTCGAGGCGCTCAAAGGAAACGTGCCGAACTTGATGGCATACAAAGGAAAGCTTGGTGAGGACGCGGAGACGCTATTCGCCGCGCTCAGCTTACGTGACGACTTATCACGCCAGCTTCATAAGCTCTATACATACGCGCACATGCGCTACGATGAGGACACGGCGAACAGCCATTATCAGGCGTTGAACGACCGCGCCGGATCACTCGCTGCCCAAGTGTCGGCCCAACTCGCTTTCATGACACCGGAGTTGCTCGCGATCGACGAGAGCCGTATCGAATCGTTCATGGCGCAACACGAAAAGCTGACGGTTTATCGTCATGCCTTCGACGAGTTGGCGAAAGAGCGGCCGCACGTGTTAACGGAAGCTGAAGAGTCGCTCCTCGCCCAGGCAGGCGACGTGCTCGGGCAATCGAGTTCTACGTTTGGGATGTTGAACAACGCCGATCTCAAGTTCCCGAAAGTGAAGAACGAAAAAGGGGAAGACGTCGAACTGACGCACGGCCGCTATATCACGTTCCTCGAGTCGAGCAACCGCGACGTCCGGGAGACGGCGTTCAAAGCGATGTACGGGACGTACAAACAATATTTGAACACGTTCGCCTCGACGCTTTCAGGCAGCGTGAAAAAAGATAACTTCTATGCGACGGTCCGCAAGTTTGAAAGTGCCCGTCAGGCGGCCTTGCATCACAATGCGATCCCGGAGACGGTGTATGACGGGCTCGTCGAGGCCGTGAACGAGCGGCTTGACTTGCTCCATCGCTACGTCGCACTGCGAAAACGTGCCCTCGGCGTAGATGAACTTCATATGTATGACTTGTATACACCGCTCGTTCAAGACGTCGAGATGACCATCTCGTATGAAGAAGCGAAGCAATTGATGGTCGACGGGTTGGCCCCACTCGGCGACGAGTACGTCCAAATCGTCAAAGACGGTCTTGATTCGCGTTGGGTCGATGTCCGTGAGACGCGTGGGAAGCGAAGTGGTGCCTACTCTTCTGGAGCGTACGACACACAGCCGTTCATCTTGATGAACTGGCAAGACAACGTCAACAACTTGTTCACGCTCGCCCATGAGTTCGGCCACTCGGTCCATAGCCACTATACGCGGGCGTCACAACCGTATCCGTATGGCGACTATTCGATTTTCGTCGCGGAAGTCGCGTCGACGACGAACGAGGCGCTGTTGAACGATCATTTGTTGAAGACACGGACGGATAAGGCGGAGCGGCTCTATCTTCTGAACAACCAGCTCGAGACGTTCCGCGGGACGTTGTTCCGGCAGACGATGTTCGCCGAGTTCGAACATTTGATTCACCGTGCGGCCCAAGACGGCGTCTCGCTCACACCGGAATACTTGAATGAGACGTATTTAGAGCTGAACAAGCGGTACTTCGGAGAAGACATCGTCATCGATGAAGAAATCGCTTACGAATGGGCCCGTATCCCGCACTTCTATTACAACTATTACGTCTATCAGTATGCGACGGGCATCTCGGCTTCGGCTGCTTTGTCACAACAGATCATGGAAGAAGGGGAGCCGGCCGTCCGCCGTTACATCGATCGCTTCTTGAAAGCAGGGTCGAGTGACTATCCGATTGAAGTATTGAAAGCTGCAGGCGTTGACATGACGACGAAAGCTCCGGTTCTCGCCGCGCTCGACCAGTTCGAAGCCGTCCTCGATGAGATGGAGTCGCTCCTGTTCGCATAATCGTCACGACGCGTGAACATTATGTGACATCATGCACAAACAGCTTGTCAACCGAAAGGATGCTCGGTATATTATAAGTGTGAAATCAATCACAAACCCCTTTATTGACCGTAAACTTTCTCCCATCTCGATGCCTTCCCCAGGTGTCGAGTCCGATGTCTCTTGTCCCCGCTTGAGACGTCAAAAGCCCACGGCTCCCCGGCCGTGGGCTTTTTGTTATCCTTGTTTTTTTGTCGCCCATGCTTCGCCGCTACACCCTGGTACGGGGCGGCAACGCTGTTGGAGCGAAAGTTTTTTCAGTTCTCGTTCGATGATTGGCTTGTCTAGATCCAGAATGAACGCGAGCTCGGTGATCGTTGACGCGTCGTAGTGGCTGAGCACTTTCTCGACCGTCCAGTCCGTCTCTCGGTTCGGCACGTAGCCGAGCAACTCGGCCATGACTGCCTGATAGACGTCGTACGGATAGACGCCTTCAATTTTGAGCGCTTCGTCGCGTGTAACGAACGTCAAGGCCGGTAACGACTCGATCTCCCAATCCTTCAAAATTTGATGATCGACGGCGAGTGCGCTGAGCAATTGGTTGGACTGGATATCCGCTGCCAACTCGTCGAGGTCGAGCCCGTACCCGGTGAACGACCGTGCAATCTCCCAAAGTTCCGTCTCATTCGCTTCGTTATTCAAAAAGATATCGTTAATATGCAGATGACGTAAAAACCGCATCGCATGACGCTTCCCTTGCAATTCCATAGCCTTAATCATCGTGAGAAGGCGAACCTCTTCTTGACATCCGCCAACACAACTTGGAACTGTCGAGACCATCCGAAAACGAATCATATGTCCGTATTCGAGCTCGAGCTTTTTAATGAGTGTCATCACATGAAGACCGTCCGGGTCCGATATGTCCACGAAATAGAATAACTCTAATGGTTTATATGTGACTTGAATAGGAGTTTCTTCCAGTGAACAGGATGACTCATTACATTGTTCTAGTTCCATTGTGTCGCCTCCTCTCGTAAACAAAAATCAAATATATCGTATGCTCATTGTAGCAACGAAAAAAAAGGTTGGCAACGTATCTGCTCAACCTTCACTCCGGTTCATTTTTTCTTCCATGAATCGGACGATTTTATTTTTTGCTGGACGAAGCGGGATGTCGTGTCCGGCCAACAGC
Source organism: Exiguobacterium sp. AB2 (assembly GCF_000696055.1). Taxonomy (NCBI): domain Bacteria; kingdom Bacillati; phylum Bacillota; class Bacilli; order Caryophanales; genus Exiguobacterium; species Exiguobacterium sp. AB2. The sequence goes on along the minus strand of NZ_JNAA01000109.1, from coordinate 15,567 downwards.
CGTTCAAAGGCGATGCGGCCCGCTGTCTCGTCGGTCACTTCAAATTCTATTTCATAATCCCGTTTCTCCAAATAATGACTTTCGTCAAGGACGAGCAGGCCATCTGGCGTCTCTTTTTCAGCCCGGCGCGTCTCGAGGCGACCGAGATGTTCGAGCGGTCCGGTCAAGTCAAACGAGGCGAGCGCGGCAAGCATTTGCTCATCGCGGATGATACCGTATTTGAACAAGTTCTCGGCTTCCTCTTCGGTGATGACCGCATGTGTCTCGAGCAGGCCGACATTGTGTGGTTGCTTCAACGTCAACACTTGTCCTTTTTTCGTTTCGCGGATCCGTAGCGCCGCGCCGTGTTTCTTAAGCTCAAACGTTGCCGTGTCAAAGTAGTCGTTCGCTTGCCACTTGATGTGATCGGCGAGACGGTACTCGCTGAGAAGCGTCTCATATTCTTCTTTCGTCAGCATCGATTTAAATTCAATTTCCACTTCTTGGGTCATAAGTTGTCGCTCCATTCTATGAACAATTGTTGGTTTATGATACCATACTATCGGATACATACGGAAAAAAGCATGATTTTCCGAAACGAACGAAAGTGGTGACAGCCTATGCAACCGATGGATTGGGATCAATTTTTAGTGCCTTACCAAATCGCAGTCGAAGAGCTGAAAGTGAAGTTTAAAGCGATTCGGAAGCAGTTCAACGCCCAAAATGACCATTCCCCGATTGAGTTCGTGACGGGACGGGTCAAACCGATGGGAAGTATCCTCGAGAAGGCGAAGCGAAAGCAAATTTCTTACGAAAACTTGGCGACCGAGATGCAAGATATCGCGGGTCTACGGATTATGTGCCAATTCGTCGATGACATCGTTCATGTCCTCGAGTTGCTCCATCATCGGACAGATTTCAAAATCGTCGAGGAACGAAACTACATCACACATCAAAAAGAGTCGGGCTACCGGTCTTACCATATCATCATCGAGTACCCGGTCCAGACGATTCACGGTGAATTCCCGACGCTCGTCGAAGTCCAAGTGCGGACGCTCGCGATGAACTTCTGGGCGACGATTGAACATTCACTTAACTATAAGTATGACGGGGACATGCCTAAAGAAGTGCAAGAACGGCTGCGCCGAGCGGCCGAGGCGGCCTTCTTGCTCGATGCCGAGATGAGTCAGCTCCGCGTCGAGATTCAAGACGCGCAGCAAGTGTTCCGCGACAAAGAAATGAACGTCCAGACGGACCAAGACTAGGGGGCATAGACCATGCAGTTTGCGATTGTATCAAGGGGAGACGCGCGATCCGCAGAAATCGCACGTGAGTTGACGGATAAATTGACGACAGCCGGCCATACGGAATCAATCGCGCCGCGTATCGTCGTCTCCGTCGGGGGTGACGGGACGATGCTCCAAGCGTTCCATGAATACAGCGACCGGCTCGATGACGTGCTCCTTGTCGGGATTCATACGGGACATCTCGGTTTTTATGCGGACTGGCAACCGGATGAACTTGACGAGTTGACGGATATGATTACGAGCGAAGCGTTCGAACCGGTATCGTATCCGCTCGTCGAGGTGCTCATTGATTATGAGGACGGAACGACAGAGCGCCATCTTGCCATGAACGAATGTACGATTAAAAACTATAAGCGGACGCTCGTCTGTGACTTGTCGATTCGCGACGATTATTTCGAGACGTTCCGCGGGGATGGGCTCTGTATCTCGACGCCTTCCGGCTCGACGGCCTATAACAAGGCGCTCGGCGGGGCGATCGTTCACCCGTCAATCGAGGCGATTCAAGTGACCGAGATGGCGTCGATCAACAATCTCGTCTATCGCACGATCGGCTCGCCGCTGTTGTTGCCGAAACACCACCAAGTGAAGATCGCGCCGCATACGAAGACGGAATTCGAGCTCGCGTTTGACCATCAAGAGGCAGGGTCATGGTCAAACGTGCGCTCGCTCCGTTGTGCGGTCGCGAAAGAAAAAGTGACGTTCGCGCGCTTCCGGCCGTTCCCGTTTTGGCGGCGGGTGCGTGAATCGTTTATCGAGGAAGGAAAGTAACCGATGTATGGATTGACGTTGCGTCGCGTCGTAGGGACAAGTGCCTTGCTTCGCGATTTTTTAATGATAGATTGCGGCATCTCGCGGAAGATGCTGGCCCAAGTGAAGCAAGCGGGGCTCATCCTCGTGAACGGAGAGCCCAAGACCGTCCGCTACACGGTATCGGTCGGTGACGAAGTGACGGTTCATTTCCCTTCCGAACAGCCGTCCGAGACGATGGTGCGTTCAAGCCGTCCGCTTACAGTCTTATATGAGGATGAATGGATGCTAGCCGTCGATAAACCGGCAGGAATCGCGACGATCCCTTCACGGCTTCATCCAATCGATACGCTCGCGAACGCCGTGCTCGGCTATTATCAAGCGATTCAGCTCGATTCGGCGATTCACGTCATCAATCGACTCGACCGGGACACGAGCGGTGTCGTCTTGTTCGCGAAGTACGCGTACGTTCACCACCGTTTTAGCGAGTTGCAAAAACAAGGCGGTTTGACCCGGACGTACACGGCGCTCATCGAAGGGGAAATCGAGCCGCAGACGATTGACGCTCCGATCGGTCGAGCCGAACATTCCATCATGGAACGGGTCGTCACACCGGACGGGCAGCGTGCGGTGACCCACGTTCGACAGACCGTCTCGCACGGGGACGTATCCGCCTTGACGATTCAGCTTGAGACCGGACGAACACATCAAATCCGAGTGCATCTGCGGCACCTCGGGTATCCGTTAATCGGGGACACGATGTACGGGGGCAACACGCGACTTCCGCGGCATGCGCTCCACAGCCTCGATGCCACGTTCCATCATCCGCTGACGGACGAACTGCTGACCGTGACAGCTCCGATACCAGAGGACTTTCGACAGCTCCTCATATAAAAACAGCCCCGGCGCAATGAGCGTCCGGGGCTGTTGGTCAATCGTCGTCAAACATATACGTTTTTGATTTCGAGGCAACGTTCATGACGAGGCCGACGGCAATCATGTTCATGAGTAACGACGTCCCGCCGTAACTGACGAACGGGAGTGGCAAACCGGTGATTGGAAGTACCCCAATCGTCATGCCGATGTTTTGGAACACTTGGAACGTGAACATGGCGACGATGCCGGTAACGATGTAGCTACCGAACGGGCTGCTCGACTCGAGGGCGATATGGATCATGCGATACAAGAACAAGAAGAAGACGATGATGACGATCGCGGCACCGATAAAGCCGTAGTGCTCGGCGATGACGGCAAAGATAAAATCGGTTTGGGATTCGGGCAAATAGACGAGCCCTTGGCCGTAACCGGCCCCAAACATTTGTCCCGAGCCGATCGCTTGGAGCGATTTGATGAGCTGGAACGCCAAATCGTCCGAATACTCGTACGGATAAATCCAGGCCTGAAAACGGTTGAGCGCGTGACCAGGGAAAATCTTCGAGAGCGTCTCGAAATGGAAGAAGAACAGATACATGAATCCGCCGATGGCGATTCCGGCCGCTGTGAACAGGCCGAGGAGCCACTTCCAACCGATCCCGGAGACGATGATGACCGCACCGAGCATCGTAATCAAGACGAGTCCAATCCCGAGGTCAGGCTGTGTCACGATGAGCCCGAGCGGCGGCAATGTCACGAGCACGAGTTTCGTCAACAGCCACGTGTCGAGCTGCGATGTGCCGAATCGTTTGTTATGGTCATAGATGATGGTCGACATCGTGATCAACAAGAACAATTTCATGAACTCTGCCGGTTGGAAGCTGAATCCCGGCAAGTTATACCAGCCGTACGCCCCGTTGATGTTCGGGACGAGCGTCGTGTCGCGGAGCGGGATGAGCCCACCGAGTAAAATCAGACCGAACGCATATAAAAACCAATGAATCTTTCGAAGCTGTTCATATTCGATCGTCATGACGACAAGCATCGCCACGAACCCGATGACATACCAAGTGGCTTGTTGGACGGCAAAGTTGATGCCTTGCAGGCGGACAGGGAGCATCGGCTGGGCCGTGTAGATGGCTCCGAGGCTAATCACCATCAAAAAGAAGACGATGGTCAACAGCGTCGTGTCCAAACTTTTAAAATAAGATTGAATGCGGTTCATGTGGAGTCGTGTCACCCTTTCTATACGTATTTTATCTTACATTAACTAAAAAAATCGCAATACGTTCTGAGTCGGTTGACAAAACAGACACCGTTCTGTAATCTTATAACAGATGTTATTACCAGGTACTAAAAAAGGGGAGTTTACAATGTCAATCTATCCAACGTTAACGAACAAGACATACGTCGTCATGGGGATCGCCAATAAACGTTCAATCGCCTGGGCGATTGCCAAAACGCTAGACGAAGCCGGAGCGAAGCTCGTGCTCACGTATGCCGCGGAACGGTTCAAGTCGGGACTCGAGTCACTCGCAGCTGAACTTAAAGGAGACGCGCTCCTGCTCGAGTGTGATGTGACGAATGACGAAGCGATTGACACGACGTTCAAAACGATCCATGAACAAGCGGGCGAGATTCAAGGAATCGCGCACTCGATCGCGTTCGCGGACAAAGAGGCGCTCCGGGGTGAATTCTCTGAGATGACGCGCGGGCAGTTCGCCCAAGCGCTCGATATCTCGGCTTACAGCTTGACGGCTGTCGTCAAAGCAGCGAAACCATATTTCGCCGCTGACGCCGCGGTCATCACGCTTACGTATCTCGGTGGAGAACGCGTCGTGCCGAACTACAACTTGATGGGCGTCGCGAAAGCCGCGCTCGACTCGAGCGTCACATACTTGGCGAACGAATACGGCCCTCAAGGCGTCCGCGTCAATGCCATTTCAGCTGGTCCGATTCGCACGCTTTCGGCAAAAGGCGTCGGTGACTTCAACAGCATCTTGTCTGAACTTGAGCAGAAGGCACCACTTCGTCGCAACGTCTCGGCAGAAGAAGTGGCATCGACCGCATTGTTCCTCTTGTCTAGCATGGGCAGCGGCGTGACGGGAGAAGTCATCCACGTCGATAGCGGCTACCATATTTTATAAGTTTGGGAAAGGGTGCGGCAATGCGCCCTTTTTTGTATTATCGTGGAACGGTTTCGGGTAAGGACCTGTGAGGGAGGGGAAGTCATGGGTCCTTATCAGATTGATTTCACAGTCGTCCAATACGGGAATCGCCAAGTCCAACCAACTGAACGGGCAAGCATCGAACCGGTGACGCGCATCAAGCGGGTACAGCGGATTCGGCCTCGGCAAGAAGAATGGTTAGAAGCCGAACAACAGAAAAGCCCCGGTCGTCTCATCGACCGGAGCGTCTAATATTATCCGCGGAACCGGAACGTCTCATAGACGTTCCACGTTTCGTTTTCAAGCTCATACATGACGGCCATCCGTGTGATCGTCTCTTCGAAATGGACTTGTTCCATCCGCATACGCTCGAGCACATCAAACAGCTCGGCATCGGCCAAGTCTTGACCGATTGTGATATGCGGCAGGAACTCGTATTTCGGCGGCTGATTGAGGACGCCTTCATGTAATTTTTGTTGGAGTGTGGCCAATTCGCGTGTCGGTAACACTTTTAAGTAGAGGACGTTATTCGTCGGTGCGAACGAGCGGACACCATCAATCTTCAATTGGATCGGCTTCGTCTCGTCGGCGACTTGCTGCAAATATTCGAGCACTCTCGGCAAGTCGGCTTCGTCTATTTCCGTACGCTCTTTAACTGTCACGTGTGGTGAGATGAGCGCGTACTTTGTATCGTAACGCTTCCGATACGAGTTGGCGAAATCTTGAACTTGTTTTGATGGAAATAAGACTACCCCAATCTTCATTCCAGTTCCCCCTTTAATAGTGGTCTTCCCATTTATGATGAACGATTTATGGAGGGAAGTCAAAGCGGGCTTAGTCTTTTTTTCGATTTTTCAGTATAATGGAATGGAAGTACGATGAGGACGTATCATGTCCTCGAGAGGAAAGGATGTGGAGCGGGACGAGCGCCCGCCTAATTATGAAAAATGTACCGCACTCACGAGACGTCCGCGAGGCCGCACGGGCCCGTTTGATTGAACGAGGCGTATCGATTGAATCAATCGGTGAAATCGTCTATCAGATGCAGGCGCCTTATTCGCCGCACTTGACGTTAAAAGATTGCATGGACTCGGTCGAGGCCGTGCTCGATAAACGCGAACTGCAGCACGCCATCCTCGTCGGATCTGAACTCGACATCTTGGCCGAGCGCGGTCAGTTGTCGGAGCCGCTCTTGTCCATCGTCGCATCGGACGAAGGTTTGTTCGGGGTCGACGAGACAATCGCGATCGGGGCCGTCAACACGTACGGTTCGATTGCGGTCACGACGTTCGGTTACTTAGATAAAGCGAAAATCGGAATCATCAAGCAGCTCGACACGAAGATGGAGGATGGTCAAGTCCATACGTTCATGGACGACCTCGTCGGCGCGATTGCCGCGAACGCCTCTGGTCGACTCGCGCACCGCTTGCGTGACATGACCGATTTCGGAGAAGGCGAGATGCGCGAACGAAAAGGATTATATTGATGGATCGTCGAGCTAAACTGCTCCTCTTCGCCGGGACGCTGGGCTATGCCCTCGTCTCGGTGATTGTCGTTCTAGGGGCGGCCGCACCAATCGATACGTTCGTCTATGAACGGCTTGCGCCGCTCGCCGGGCCGACGTTCGCCTATATTACGGAGCTCGGAAGCGTGCGCGTCTTGATCGGGCTCTCGTTCGTCGGGATGTTGTTCTGGCTATGGCGCGGCAATCGAGGCGAGGCATTCCGCTTGCCGATCGTCGTCATCGGCACGCTCCTATTGACGCAATTGCTAAAGCTCGTCTATGGCATCGAACGTCCGCTCATCGACGCTGCTCTCGATGCGACGACGTATAGCTTCCCAAGCGGACACGCTTCAGGGTCGCTCGCCCTCTACGGGTTGATTGCCTATTCGCTCTATCGGGCAAATCGTTCGTCCGTACTCGTCTTGTTGGCGATGACGCTCGTCGTCTTCGTCTCATTCAGCCGAGTCGTATTAAACGTTCATTACTTTAGTGACGTCCTCGGGGGCTGGTTCGTGGCAATCGTCGTCATCGTCGTCTCCGAGTGGTGGTTGAGGAGGAAACAGAATTGATACTTGTGACAGAAGTCGAGAGTTGGTTGTTCATGGATCAACTGACAGCCGATCAGGCAGCCGTCCCGACGATTTTAGTGGAGAAAGACCAGACCAGGGCCCGTTCGTTCACCCCGATGCGGACGTTGTTCCAGTTGAAAAAATGGACGGCGGCTAACGCGTTCATCCCGCTGTTGTCATGCGACGAGACCGCGTATAAGGCGTATGAAGTGTTCCATGTCGACGCATTGCCGCCTTTCGCTTTGCTTCAAGGGGGACGTGTGCTGTTGAGAGCGAACGAGTCGGATGCGGCATACGAAAAAGCGCTCGCGATGAGTCGGAAGACGACGGACGAAGACGTTCTAGGGTTTGCGCTTCAATACTTGAAAGAAATGCTTGATGACGAGATCGTCTTGGCAAGCCGGTTGGATTTGACTGCTGTGTCTCGCGTGCCGGAAGACGTATATGTACCCGGGGACGTCGTCACGACCGGGCAACGATTATTCGCTTGGGCCAATGCCGAAGTGGAAAGGGGAGCGTGAGATGAACGAGTGGGAAACGCAGATGCAACGTCTGCTTGACGGTGAAATCGGGGAAGTGAGCGTCCCGAAAGAGGACTTTTTGACGGTGCGTTCCTTATTGGTCGAGAAAGGGTGGTTGTTTCACGTCGTTGGGGAAGCGAAACATGGTGGTGTGACGATTTACCGACGAAACGAACAAGCACCGGCGGCGGAATGAATCGATGAGGCGAGGGGAATCCCTCGCCTTTTTCTGTCCGCTAGCGGTCAGACAGAATTTTTGAAGGGGCGGCCCGGAAATCCTGTCGTAAACGCTTACATAAAGGGCTGATTTCTCTCGTATACTGAAGGTGTAGGAGGCCTCTACTATGTTACTAAATGAAAAAAGCAAACGGATTATCCAAGTTCTCATGCATGAGAACGACGTGACGTTACCATTGCTCACGTTGATGTTGCCGTATTCAAAACGGACGATTGAATATGAATTGGAACGGATTCAGCAGTGGCTGAGCGATCGCGATTTGCCACGTCTAGAGATGGAAGGGACGTCGATTCGACTGCTCGACGACCCACGCATTCAGGAGCAGGTCGAACGGGCCGAGCTACTCTTCTCTGAAGATGAACGCGAACTGTTAATCATCTTTTACACGTTGACGACAGACGAGTTTTTGTCGGGCGTCCATTATCAACAGCTGCTCGACGTCTCGAAGTTCACGGTGCAAGAGAGTTTGAACGCCGTCAAGGCGAGTGCCGCCCAGTTCGGGCTCGACTTCGCCTATACGCGGCGTACTGGTTATCACGTCAACGGACATCCGCAGACGATTGCCCTCTACTTGTATCGGGCGGTCGAACGTTTGGTCGAGCTGTCGACGAAAGAGCGGTTGATCAGTGCCGTCATCGACACGTGGCAGACCGACCGCGACCGTTTAATCAAACAGATTGAGTCGTATGAACAGCTACACCAGTTTCGTTTTGTCGAAAGTCATCGCGAGAAGCTCGCTTACTTTTTGTTGCTCGGTAGCCGACTCGCCCGGACGGAAGCGCATGACGAGGAAGACGTGATATTGTTCGAGAACACGGATGAATCGCTACGAGAACATTTTAACCAAGTGCCTCATTTATGGGTCACGCTCGACATGCTCGTCAAGAGCGGGCCAAAAATGGAAGAGGAGATGGACGCGAACGTCCAGCAAGATTTGTCGCTCGTCATGATGGAAGTCATCGAACGGTTCGAGGCGTTGAGCTGTACGTTCATCATCGAACGTGAGGCGTTATGTGAGAAGCTCGTCCTTCATTCGAAGGCCACGCTCCAGCGTGTGTACACCGGCCTCGAGGCGCCTCGGGAGCTTGAGCGCTATGTGATGAAAGAACATCAAGTCTTGAACGTGCTCGTCGACAAGTCGCTCGAGCCGTTTCGGAAACGAATCGACAAGGTGATTCCGAAACACGAAGTGATGTACTATACGCTTCACTTCGCGGCGCATCTCCATCGTCAAGGACAGCACTTAGATGACAAGATGAAGGCCATTGTCGTCTGTCCGAGCGGGGTGAGCGTCTCGCATATGCTCGATCATATCCTGAAAAACCAGTTCCCGGAGTTCGTGTTCTTGCCACCGATTTCACAGCGTGACGTGGAGCGGTTCGCGCCACTTGTCGACATCGTCTTCACGACGGTGCCGCTCCCGCGTGACGTGCAACGGGTCGCACACGTCATGCTCGTCCCGACGTTGCCGACACGGCTCGAACAAGTCGCCTTGAAGCGAGAAATCGGAAAGCGCTTCTTTCACAACGTACAAGAGGTTCCGCTCCAACTCGATGACGTGATGCACGTGATTGAGAAGCACGCGACGGTTACGAATGAACGGCAACTGAGACGAGAGCTTCGGGCGTTGCTCAATCCGAATCAAAACCCGATGAGGTCAGAGGGGGAACAACCAGTGTTAAATGAATTGATTACGCACGACAACGTGCAGTTGATGGAACGTGCAAGTGATTGGCAAGAGGCGATCCGCCTCGCGGCCCGGCCGCTTGAAGTAACCGGCGCGATTGAGACGCGTTATGTTGAGACGATGATTGACAACGTGGAACAGCATGGCCCGTATATCGTGTTGATGCCGGACGTGGCCATTCCGCACGCTCGTCCTGAAGACGGGGTCCGCGAGCTCGGCATGAGCGTCTTAAAACTGACAGAACCGGTCGTCTTTCCGACCGACAAGCCCGTCCGTCTCTTCTTCGTCCTCGCGGCGATCGATCAGACGACACATTTAAAAGCGCTAGCACAACTGACAGAGCTGCTCGGTAACGGTACCGATTTGTCAGAAGTATTACACGCCGAATCGATTGAACAAATGTTACAAGTCATCACTAAATATTCGGAGGAGGAATAAATCATGAAAAAGATTTTAGTAGTATGCGGGAACGGGTTAGGATCAAGTTTCATCATGGAGTTGAACGTGAAAAAAGCGCTCGAACAGATGGGGAAAGAAGCGGAAGTGTCGCACACGGACATCGCCACGGCTCGGACGGAACCGGCGGATATTTACCTCGGCGCAAAAGACATCATCACGACGTTAGATGACGGGACGCGGACAATCGTCGCACTCGAGAACGTGATGGATATCGAACAGATCAAAGCTCACTTGAGCGACAAGCTGTAAGTGATTATTTCGGGACGGTAAGGGGGAACAACGTATGCTTGATTTGATAATGCGAGATATATTGGGAACACCAGCGATTCTGGTCGGGTTGTTTGCGCTGATCGGCCTCATGCTTCAAAAGAAAGACGTCGCTTCCGTCGTTTCAGGGACGTTGAAGACGATCATGGGATTCGTCATCATCGGGGCCGGGGCCGGTGTCATTATCGCCGCGCTCGACATCTTTGGACGGATGTTCGATGAGGCGTTCAGTATTCGCGGGGTCATCCCGAACAACGAGGCGATCGTCGCCGTCGCTCAAGACGCGTTCGGTGTCGAGACGGCGATGATCATGGTGTTCGGGATGATTATGAACATCGTCTTGGCTCGTTTCACCCCGTTCAAGTATATTTTCTTGACGGGTCACCACACGCTCTTCATGGCGAGCTTGCTCGCTGCGATTCTTTCGGTATCGGGACTTGAAGGCGTCATGCTCGTCGCCGTCGGCTCGGTGCTACTCGGATTGTGTATGGTGCTCTTCCCGGCGCTCTTGCAACCGTTCGTCCGTCAAATCACGGGATCGGACGACTTTGCGGTCGGACACTTCGGTTCCCTTGGGTATTTCGTCTCTGGGACGATCGGGAAATATGCCGGGAACAAAGAGCATTCAACGGAACAGATTAAAGTACCGAAACAGCTTGGTTTCCTTCGCGATACGTCAGTCGCCGTCTCCTTGACGATGACGCTCTTGTTCATCGTCGTCGCCTTGTTCGCCGGTCCGGCGTTCATTGAAAGTGAACTTTCAGGCGGATCGAACTATATCGTCTTCTCGGTCATTCAAGCAATCACGTTTGCGGCGGGTGTCTATATCGTCCTCGCGGGTGTCCGGATGTTGATCGCGGAAATCGTGCCTGCGTTCAAAGGGATTGCCGACAAGATGGTACCAAACGCCAAACCGGCGCTCGACTGTCCGACGGTCTTCCCGTTCGCACCGAACGCCGTCATCATCGGCTTCTTGGCGAGCTTCACGGCCGGATTGATTGCGATGTTCTTCTTGCCGCTCTTCGGGCTCGCGGTCATCGTCCCAGGTCTAGTGCCACACTTCTTCACTGGGGCAACGGCCGGGGTGTTCGGGAACGCGACCGGCGGACGGCGTGGTGCCTTGCTCGGTGCGTTTGCGAACGGGTTATTGATTTCCTTCTTGCCAGCACTATTGTTGCCGCTCCTCGGAAATCTCGGGTTCGAGAGTACGACGTTCGGCGACTCCGACTTCGCGCTCGTCGGGATTCTAATCAGCTGGTTCGTCTCGCTCTTCACGTGAGGCGCATGAGAAAAGCCGTCCCTTTCAAAGGGGACGGCTTTTCGTCAGGCGTTCGAGGCCAATTTGATTTTTTGTCGTTTCAGCTTGTGCAGTAACCAGGCATGGAGCACGTCACAAGAGTGGTGAGGCAAGGTCAGTTCCACGAGCGGGTTCGTCTGACCGAATATAGTGAAGCGCGAATGGTCCTCGTCGAGCATCGAGACTTGAATATCGGTCGCTTCTTGGAGCGAAATTCGTTGCTCGCCGGCAATGGCATCTTTTAATTTCAGCATTTTTCCATTCGTCGCAAACTTGGTGAACGAAGAGATTCCCTGTACTTTCAGTTGTTCCATTTCGTGTATCTATCCATCTGCGTGATGAATAGATTTTCACCTCGCTTTCTCTATATTGCCTTCGCTTCCTCGAGAAGGTTATTCCTAGTATAACGCCCTGTCCCAAAAAGAAAAGAGTCAATTTAACGAAAAATTTAGACAATTTGTTATCAAAATTTAAAAATAGTATTTATGCGCCGGCCCGATGCGGTTTCAAGTAGATTTTGCCTGCCCGCAATAACAAAAAAGAACCTAAAACATGAAGGCTCTTGTCTGTTCGGTACATCGATGAACTTAAAACCGCTCGATTTCCCATGTGCGGCGTCGATACGTCAATTGGCCTTTGAGCGCAATCGATTCTTTCTTCGCGTCGAAGTCTTCTTCTAACACCGACATGTCCTCGTAACGGCCCGCCACGTAGAAGGAAATGGTGATATAGCGATTGAACAAGCTCCGTTTCGTATGGTCGAAGTCGATAATCAACCCTTGCGGGGCAAGGGTGAGCAATTCATCGATGACTTGGAGCGGAATCGGGACGAAGCTGATGTTTCGGATGTCACGGTCGAGTTTGCTCTGAAGCACGCTTTGAAGAAAACGATTGATCGAGGCCCAATCTCTTATGTATAGGCTACTATGTCGATCGTTCGCTTCGTTGAAGAAAGCAATCTCGTTTTGAATCGAGTGAAGAAACGGCGTTTTCAACCCTCGTTCCATATGGCTTAAAAACAGAATCTCGGCAATCTCGTGGTCCGATAACGATTCGAGCACATGATAGTCCGGAAAGTCGATGGCGGTGAACGTCGTCTGATTGTTTAAATATCGTGATGAAAACGTGGCGAGTTCATGCGCCTCGATATAACGGAAACGGGTCCGCGTCGATTGGCGCATCCCTTTGACGTCCGTTCGGCAGATAATCATCGGGCGAGCGAGCGAGAGCGCCTCGGCGACATCGCTCAACGTTACGCCGTGCAGTGTGAAACGTTGTAATTCCCGGTCTTGTTTCATGTAGAATAACTGTTTTGACATGTTTATCCCCTCAGTTCGAAGTCGCTTTCCTTAATTTTAGCAAATCCATTTCCGGTACGCCATGTTCGAGAGGGTTGAACTGACGATTTTGGAGGAAAACAAGCTATAATTGAAAAAAGTATAAAGAAAGGCGGGTTCATTATGTGGGGGTTAAAGAAAAGTTTTCCGGAGCTCGCTACGAATCGCTTCACGCTGAGAGAGCTTGAACCTCGTGATGCCCGGGCGCTCTATACGATTTTGTCGACCGAGGACGTCATGCGATACTACGGGTCCGACCCGCTCCTTGCCGTCTATGAAGCAAAGAACGTCATCGCCTATTTCAAAGACCAGTTCCAGCAAGGCAAAGCGATCCGTTGGGCCATTTGCGACCGTGTGACCGACGAGCTGGTCGGGACGATTGGCTTCCATAATTGGACCCCGCAATATTACCGGGCCGAGATTGGCTTTGAGGTCGCGAAGAGTCATTGGCGCCAGGGTGTGGCGCACGAGGCGGCGACGGCCGTCATCAACCACGGGTTCAACGAGTTCAAGTTTCATCGCATCTCGGCACTCGTCGCCCCGGAGAATGACGGGTCGAATCGATTGGTTCAAAAACTTGGCTTCACCGAAGAAGGGTTGCTCCATGACTATGCGTATAGTCATGGACGATTCATGGATTTGACGATGTACCGGTTGTTACGAGACGAGTGGGTGATGAGGGGGGAACGAGGATGAACGTCGTATTGTTGCACGGGTTATGTGGATCGCCGGATTATTTCGATGCGCTCGAGCCGCTCCTTGAGGCGGAGGTGTATGCGTTGACGTTACCTGGCCATAACGGACAAGTTGCCGGACCGGAGACGATGGATGCGTTTGCGGATTGGGTGATCGAAGAAATTCGATTGCGAGACATCGTGCGCCCCGTCATGATCGGCCACTCGTTCGGTGGCTATATTACGACGAACATGCTGCGCCGGTATCCGGACGAATTGTCGGGCTTCGGTTTGATTCATTCGACCGCCGCAGCGGATACGGACGAGGCAAGGGAAAAGCGCAATCAAGCAATCGAGCGCGTCGTTGAAGAAGGGGTCGTTCCGTTTATCGACACGATGATTCCGAGCGTGTTCGCAAAGGATTCCGCTGGAGCGCTTATCGAACGAGCGAAACAGATCGGCTACAAGATGTCAAAGGAAGGCATCATCTCGGCCCAACTCGCCATCCGAGACCGAGCCGATGAGACCGATACGGTGCGCCATACGGGCTTGCCGGGTCTCTTCGTATATGGAGAGAAAGACCCGAACATGGATGAGGCGCGGGCGTTCCTCGGTGCCGAACGTCATACTTGCCGCAAACTTCCCTTCAGTCATATGGGGATGATGGAAGCACCAGAAGAAGAGGCACGACTCATTAACGCTTGGCTTAAGGAGGAATTCCATGGAACCGTTTAAACTCGTCGCAGTATCGGGCAGCCTACGTAAAGCATCATACAACACGGCGCTCTTGCACTCGATTATCGAACTTGCACGCGGTCGATTCGACATTTCGATTCACTCGATCGAACTGCCGCTATATAACGATGACTTGATCGATCCGGATGAACCGGAAGCGGTCATCGCATTCAAACGAGCAGTGCGTGAAGCGGACGGGTTTCTCGTCGTCACGCCCGAATATAACCATAGCATCCCTGGCGTGCTGAAAAATGCGATCGACTGGCTCTCGCTCGAACCGGGTTCACCGCTCGGCGGTAAACCGGTTATGATTGCCGGCGCCTCGCCGGGCATCCTCGGGACGGCCCGTTGCCAAATCCACCTCCGTCAAATATTTGCCACAAATAAGGCAAACGTTTTACCAGGAAACGAAATTTTCATTACGCATTGTAAAGAAAAGATTGGTACTGATGGATTGCATGATGAGAAGTCGATTGTTCAAATTCAAAAAGTGTTATCTGAGTATTACAATTGGATTGATTTTTGGAAGCGTCACGCAAAATCTTAACTTGAACTCCCTTCATTTGTTTGATAGAAATGAATTGTGAAAACAAACACAAAGGGAGCGACTACAACATGGAAACGTATATTGAACTGTACAACGGCGGCGAGTTAGAGGACCGGGCAGTCATCAATGACGGGATGACGTTCGGACGAGTGACGATTGTGGAGATGTTCTATCAGACGGGTCACATCTTTGGCTATGTGAAAGCTGATGGCGAGAAAACGTTCTTCCTCGAGCCAATCGCCGAAGACGATACGTTCACTGCCGAAGGCGAAACGTATTCACTCCAACAGTTCATCGCCCTATTCTAACGTTCACAAACGCAAGCGACTCGCTTGCGTTTCAGGCTGTTGACGAACCAATTCGCTTCTCGCGGATTGGTTCGTCTTTTTTAGGTTCGATGAGCTTGAGGCGCTCTGCCCGGCACAAGATTGAAAAAATGGTATGTATACGGTCTCTCCAGGCCAACAGGTTGGCCAGCTTCTTCATGTTTTGTGCGGTGGCTGCCACCAGGTTGGCGCGCTGGACCGCCTCACGCCCACGGTAGAACGTGAAACGGAGCCCATGAAGCTCCTTCGCGTCAGCGAACGAGCGCTCCACGGTCTGTGGCCGGAGACGGTATAGGTATTGACCGGATGCGGTCAATCGATTCCTGTTCACC